>CACPHA010000012.1 GCA_902633655.1 Paracoccaceae bacterium | reverse complement strand
AATTGGGAGAGGTAGATCTTTGGCGTGATCATCTCGGCCACAAAGCTGCAATGGTACGTGTTGACATTGACCCCGAAGTGTTGAGTGACGGCCAGAACGCAGAAGTTTGCATTGCAATGAGAGTAGAAGAATTTGTTTTATCACTGCTTGGTGAACTGAAGTCTGGGACGCTCCAATCGACATGGGATACTGAAGTCATTAAGCGCGTTCGTAAATCTTGGATTGCACAGGCTGCGGCCATCTACCCGGGGATACTATCTGCTATTCGGATATTGAGAGATGCTATGCGCGAGGACACGCTAGTCTATTCTGATATGACACAGTTTTCTTATCTTGCTAAAGAAGTCTGGGATATGCCTAAACCATCTAGGTGGCATCATCCCTATGGTTTTGGGACCTTGGGCTATGCATTGCCCGCGGCAATCGGTGGTTGTACGGCGCGGCCAGACCTGCCCGTTGTCGCCATAGTGGGTGATTATGGGTTTCAGTATACGTTGCCGGAATTGGGTGTTGCGGTTGAACTTGGACTAAGTTTACCCATTATCTTGTGGGATAATCAGAAACTTAAAGCTATCGAAGACAGCATGGTAGGGGCGCAAATTGCGCCAACTGCGGTTCAGGCTTTTAATCCAGATTTTTGCGCGCTGGCAAATGCCTATGGGGCATACTCGAAATGGCCCGCAACGATTGGAGCTTTAAAAAATGATTTGGAATGTGCTCATAGCGCTGGCAAGCCTACACTCATATATCTTTCATCTGAGGATTTTACTGATTAATTTTTCCAACAGCTGATGAGGCCAGTTATGGCCCGCGCTTTACGGGCCAACCCGAAATCACTCATTAGTTGCTCGGAGTTTTTATGGTAAAGGGTCAGACCTTCAGAGTTCAGAAAATTGGCAATCTTGTTTGGCTTGATCGCATGGGCTACATTTTCCGGTAAACTGCGCCCACTTTTGGACTTAATGGCTAAAAGCCCGCTGAGCGATCCAAATCGGTTCAAAATGGGCCCTCCAATGTCACTCGGTAAGATTGACATCGAAAGCCGAACATAGCCAGACTGCCCGTCTAGTGACTTAAATTCTTCAATCTTACCTTTCATAACGCTTGGCTGGGGCAATCGACCTCCATAGGAATAACCTGCCCCTAGTACCTGGTCCCCACGGTGATCGGTCAACGATGGAAATTCTGCCACAGCGGCTGGTACAATTTTTTCCTTGACCTCCAGCAAAGCAAGTGTGCCGGAATCGTCTATATTAACAAGCCGAGCCTCATAATTGTTCTCAACGGTTATTCGCTCACAGGCATTAATACCAAAGGCTTCCGTCACAATATGCCCGTTAGCTGATATAAAAATGCCTGAACGCACAAATTCTGGTTTTTTGGTATCTAACCCAAATAGAAGGTCCAGGTCTTCATTTTTTGCATCTCCAATATTTGGCTTTAGTACACCTTCAAACCGCTCAAAGCTTGTCTTCATATTATGTAAAAGCCCATCTCTCCGTGATCCATCGTTTGTAGGCCAGACCAGCATGTAACCCTTGATATTGCCATCAAGCAATTCAGCTTGTGCATATGTTATAATCTCATCATTCTGAGCTGTGATTTCAAATTGGTTAGATTTAAGTGAGCCTAGGGTTGCCTTTGGCATTATATCCAGACTTTGCAAAGCCTCGTAAATTTCGCCGAGATCATTCTCGTCCCCCGATTTTGAAATTACATATGCTGCGTGCTGTGTCCCTTTCCGAGAGGTGAAGTGAGCAAGCGGTGGTGAGTATTTAGTGAAACCTACAATTGCCAAGGGAAGATTGATTGCAACACCGGTTTCAAAATCAGTAACCCGCTGGATACCTAAAGTCTCTAGAATGCGGTTATTCTGCCGGAGTAAATACTCTCTTTGTGCGGTCGTCAGAACCCCGGTGACTGGAACATTTTCAGCATTTTGCCAGGCGCTCATAGCTTCTCTCGTTTGGCTCCCGAATGAACCGTCTATGGAAGAAAAGTAAAAACCAGCAGATTTCAACGCAAGTTGAAGATGTTTCTTTTCATCTTGTGTGAGAAGGTCCTCGGTATCGCTTGCTTCCTCGAGAGTTTCATCAGCTTTAGATGACAGAACTATTTTGGCTGTCCCTTCGAAAGTTGAGTCA
This sequence comes from Paracoccaceae bacterium, assembly GCA_902633655.1. Lineage (GTDB taxonomy): Bacteria > Pseudomonadota > Alphaproteobacteria > Rhodobacterales > Rhodobacteraceae > LFER01. The sequence continues at coordinate 37,055 of CACPHA010000012.1, read as the reverse complement.
TTCTTAAGCGCTTGTATATTTGTTACACTATCTTTGATACTCCTGGGCCAGATTTTTTCAGTGTAGTTTTTGCCTCGAGATATAAAACTATAAAGTGGTATAATTTCTGACGTGCGCAAGTCAAAAAGTTGGCGTTCAGCGTCATTTTCTTCAAGTGGTCCAATTGCTATAACATACCATCCGCCACCAATGGAAAAGGCGCTCACATCATCAATTTTGGCCCCATAGACGCTTGCCGCCGTTTCAGCTTCACTTTCATTAGGGTATGCTTCGATTTGCACCCAAAAATCATTTGACTGGCTTATTGAAAGGGAAGGAGTCACAGTCAGCCAAATAAAAAAGGCTATCACTCGTTTAAACATCTAAAACACCAATCACTTTCCAATTTGATTGTTTAATCGGGAAAGTCTCTATTATAAATATCTCGAAATGTATTAATGCCCTATAAGAGCGTTGACCAGCAGTATGTTGATTTTATCTATTTCTATTGCAGCATTACTATACTTTCATGACAGCTTTGATTGACCCTTCGGCGTGGTTTGCCTAAGGAGATGGCGACAATACTCTCAAAGGTCGGATAAAATGACATTTGACGCTCCTAAGTCTTTCCAAGAGGTCATCTTGCGTTTGCAGTTATACTGGTCCCGGTATGGTTGTGCAATAATGCAACCGTATGACATGGAGGTGGGTGCTGGTACGTTTCATCCGGCTACAACCCTGAGGTCGCTTGGGACACGACCTTGGGCCGCTGCGTATGTTCAACCTTCACGCAGGCCCACGGATGGTCGTTATGGTGAAAATCCTAACCGTTTGCAGCACTATTATCAGTATCAGGTGATCATCAAACCGAGCCCACCTGATTTTCAGGATCTCTACCTTAGATCGCTCGAAGCAATTGGCATTGATATGAGCCTTCATGACATTCGCTTTGTGGAGGATGATTGGGAAAGCCCCACTCTAGGCGCCTGGGGTCTGGGTTGGGAAGTTTGGTGTGATGGAATGGAAATTTCTCAGTTCACTTATTTTCAACAGATGGGGGGCCATGACTGCCAACCTGTTTCTGGTGAGCTTACCTATGGTCTTGAGCGGCTCGCGATGTATGTTTTGGGTATCGATCACGTAATGGACATGCCTTTTAACGACCCCAAAACACCGATTCCACTCAGTTATGCGGATATTTATCATCAGATGGAACAAGAATATTCTCGTTGGAACTTTGATGTCGCAAATACACAAGTTTTGCTACGGCATTTTGAAGATGCAGAAATGGAATGCAAAGCCATACTTGACCAATCCGCTGTCGATCCAAAAACAAGAAAGAGCATTATAATGGTGCATCCAGCTTATGATCAATGTATCAAGGCTAGTCACTTGTTTAATCTTCTTGATGCCCGTGGGGTCATTTCAGTTACAGAGCGGCAAGAATATATAAGGCGTGTCCGAACTTTGGCTAAAAAATGCGCCGAGGCTTTTTTGTTGACTTCGTCAGGCGGATTAAAAGTATGACAGGCAAATTGCTTGCTAGCTTTATAATAATATCTGGATTAATTGGTGGTATTGGAATGTATTATTTCCAGGTCTACGCTTTCTACCACACAGTAATCCCGAATGGTTCAAATGACGTGGTTTTAATGGATAGGGCTGGTGGTGAAAGTCAGGCAATTGCCTATTTTGGATTTCAAGCCATAGATTCTTTAAGTTCTCCTATCCGCTACCGTGCGTGCTTTAAAACTGAAACAAAAATTACGCACTTAAGAAATAGATACAAGATGATTGACGATGCCGTTCCACTAAATGCACCGCGTTGGTTTGAGTGCTTTGATGCAAAAAAAATTGGAGCCGCAATTGAGGATGGAACGGCAGATTCGTTTTTATCCATCCAACATGTGATTTATGGAATTGATCGAATTGTGACCATTCTTCCAAACGGGCAGGGTTATTCCTGGAACCGTATTAACCACTGTGGAAAACGTGCCTTCGATGGTAAATCACTCCCACCGGATTGCCCACCACCGCCAGAAAGCCCTTAGTTATGCCCGACTTACTCATAGAATTATTATCAGAAGAAATACCCGCTCGTATGCAGGCGCGAGCTGGTGAAGACCTTAAACGCCTTATGACTAATGGCCTAGTTGAGGCTGGTTTAACCTATTCTGATGCGGCTTCTTTTTCAACACCACGAAGATTAGCTTTGAGCGTGAATAACCTTCCAAGGGAAAGCTCCCTTATGAGCCAAGAGCGTAAAGGTCCGCGTGTAGATGCGCCTGAAAAAGCAATCGAAGGGTTTTTGCGAACTACTGGTTTATCTCGTGCAGATCTTAAGGTGCACGAGGAAAAAAAGGGGAAATTTTTCATTGCAAAAGCTCAGGTAGCAGGTCGCCCTTCAGCCGAAATCATTGCTGATGTGCTCGATAAAACTATCCGTAATTTTCCGTGGCCTAAGTCCATGCGTTGGGGGAGCAGTGCCCTGAAGTGGGTTCGTCCCTTACAGTCTATCCTATGTATACTGAGTGATGAAGCCGGATCTCAACCTGTATCAATAGAAATCAATGGAATCCTTTCTGGCAGAACCACCTACGGTCACCGTTTTCACGCACCAAGTCAAATTAATGTCATGGATTTTGACGATTATGTCGCAAAGTTAAAGAAAGCCTTTGTAATAATAGACTCTAAAGAACGCGCAGCAATCATATCGAAGGATGCAGAAAATCTAGTTTTTGCCAATGGCGGTGAATTGGTCAAAGACCCGGAGCTTTTAACAGAAATTACCGGATTGGTAGAGTGGCCTGTTGTACTTATGGGTCGCATAGATAAAAGTTTTCTGAAACTTCCACCAGAAGTACTTCAAACTTCTATGAAGAAGCATCAGAAATTTTTTTCTGTTCGCAATCCCAACACTGATTGCATAGATCGATTTATTACTGTTGCCAATCAGGAAACTAAAGATGAAGGTGCGACCATCTTAGCTGGAAACCAAAAAGTGCTATTTGCACGTCTTTCGGATGCAAAATTCTTTTGGGAAAATGATATTCGAATGGTGCGTGAGCAAGGGATGGCCCTGTGGACAAATAGGCTAGCGAACGTGACCTATCATAACAAGCTTGGAAGCGAAGGAGAACGCATTGAGCGGCTTGCTATATTGAGTAAAAACATAGCCCCATATGTCAAGGCCGATCCCGATGTTGCGGAACAGGCAGCCCTTGTCGTTAAAGCGGATCTTGCATCGGAAATGGTCTATGAATTTCCGGAACTACAAGGGTTAATGGGTAATTATTATAGTCATATTTGTGGGCTTAAGCCGGAAATTTCTGCAGCTTGTCAAGAGCATTACGCGCCACTAGGACCCACTGATAAGGTTCCAAATGCGCCTGTATCGGTCGCTGTTGCACTTGCAGATAAATTGGATAAGCTAACGTCTTTCTGGATAATTGATGAAAAACCAACCGGTAGAAAAGATCCATTTGCCTTGCGCCGCGCTGCTCTGGGCACAATTCGTCTACTTTTGGAAAATGACCTTACGCTTCCACTACGCCATGCATTTTCCATGAGTAACCCAGGAGCAGATCAGGATGATTTGCTGAGTTTCTTCCATGACCGTCTTAAAGTATTCCTGCGTGATCAGGAAATTCGGCATGATGTGATAGATGCCGCTATCGCGATGAGTGGAAGCGATGACCTGACGTTAGTTATAAAACGGGCACGTGCGCTTGGAAAATTTCTTGAAAGTGACGATGGTGAAAATCTTTTGCAAAGTTTTAAGCGCGCGAACAACATTCTATCACAGGCAGAAAAGAAAGATGGTGTTGAATATTCATTTGGTACAGACGAAAAACTTGTCGAAATTGATGCGGAGCGTACGCTTATGAGCGTGCTAAAAGTAGAAACTCCGAAAATTTCTGCTGCGGTTAGGGCCCAAGAATTCGCAACCGCTATGAAATATCTAGCATCCCTTCGCGCGCCTATTGATCATTTTTTTGAGGCAGTTCAGGTTAATACGGAAAATCAGATGGTAAGACGCAATCGCCTGAACCTGTTAAGTCAGATAAGATCAACGTGTTTGTCTGTAGCAGACTTATCTCTGGTTGAAGGCTAATAGCTTTTGCTTGATTAGCGTGGCTTTCGATATAAGCTGAAGGTAAAAAGGTGCCGCAATGCAGCAAAATAGATCAGATGTTGCGCTGGTTACGAAAGCTGCAGCAATAACAACGCCAACACATGGTGGAAGGGCGAAGTGCTTGCAGCGGCTGGTGCGTCTTGATTTGCCTATACCTCGCACAGTAGCATTATCATTTGAGATGGTCCATAAATTGGCCTCGGGTGAATTATCAGATATTTCTGATATTTTGAGTACATTTGAAGAAGAAGATTTGTTGTGTGTCAGGCCGTCCTCAGAAAGCCCAGATTGGGGTGGTCCTGGTGCTGTTTTAAACGTTGGTATGAATGATGAAAATTATAGGAAGCTTCGTTCTAGCTTGGGAGAACAAGCGGCTGCAAAAATATATTTCCGATTTGTGCAAGGATATTCTGTTCATGTTGCAAGGCTTGATCCCGAGATATTTGACCACATAGAAGGCCAGGGGAAATCCGCTTTGGACGAAGCACTTACCGCTTATGAGGATGAGACCGAAGGGCCATTTCCACAAGAAAAATCGATCCAGTTGGGTGAGGTCCTACGTTCCATGGCACGTGTTTGGGAAGGGACAACGGCCCGACTTCTAAGGCAGGCAAAAGGCGCACCTATAGATGCAGGGCTTGGCCTAATTGTTCAAAAAATGGCGTTCGGCATTGGGCGCGGAGAATGTGGTGCCGGCGTGCTGCAGCTTGTTAATAGCGACACTGGGTTTCCTCAGATCACTGGCCGCTACAGACGTCAAAGTCAGTGGCGGGATGCTTTGTCCACTAGTCAAGGGACACTTTTTCTCAAACGTGATGCAAGGGGGCTTTCGCTTGAAGAGGCTTGCCCTGAGATTTTTAAAACTCTCAAGAAGCATGCAGAACTAATGCGTTTACGTTTGCGCGAGGAAATGCAAATCGAATTTACGATCGAAGATGGGACTTTACATATTCTAGATGGTGTAAAAGTCGCTCGTCGGCCTAGAGCTGCAGTACGCATTGCCGTATTCTTGGCCGAACATGGAATTATATCGAAGAAAGAGGCACTAATGCGTGTTGACCCGCTTGCTTTAGGTGGATTACTCCATCGACAGATCGCATATAACGCGCCAAGAGATGTCGTGGGCACAGGTATTGCAGCGAGCCCAGGAGCTGCTACGGGTCAAATTGTGTTTACAGCTGAAGCTGCACTTGCCTGTAAAGCGAAAGAGGAACCTTGCATTCTTGTGCGGCGGGAAACTAGTCCGGAGGACGTTCGGGGAATGCATGCGGCGAATGCCGTTCTGACTGAACGTGGAGGAATGACCAGCCACGCGGCAGTGATTGGGCGCGGTATGGGGCTTCCTTGCATCGTGGGTGCGAGCACGATCCGCTTTCAAACCCGGCGCAAGCAATTGGTTGCCGCTGATGGGCGCGTATTTGAACAAGGTGATATTATAACCATCGATGGCACCAACGGGGAAGTTCTGAGTGGGAAAGCGGAAATGGTAGAAGCTTCGCTTGATGAAACGTTTCAAACTCTTATGGCATGGGCGGAAGACGCTTGTGACATCGAGATTCGAGCAAACGCCGATACCACCGCAGATGCGCAAACTGCAAGAAACTTTGGAGCGCGTGGTATTGGCTTATGCCGGACTGAGCATATGTTTTTTGAAGCTGATCGGATGACGTTAATGCAGGAAATGATATTTGCGAAATCGCGGGATGAACGTGAGGCGGTACTCGACAGGTTATTACCGATGCAACGTAATGACTTCATTGAACTGTTCAGAATAATGGAAGGTTCTCCCGTATGTATTAGGTTATTTGATCCGCCACTTCACGAGTTTCTACCCTCTGATCGTGATGGTCTTCGCGATCTTGCAGAGGCTCTTGATTTACCCCTTTCCGATGTAATCCGCAGAGTGGATGGAATGAGTGAATATAACCCAATGCTTGGATTAAGAGGGGTTCGCCTTGGCATTACAGTCCCTGAGATCTATGAAATGCAAACGCGGGCGATTTTTGAAGCAACGATTGCAGCAAGTCGTGAAAAGAACGTTGTCGTGCCGGAAATTATGATCCCTCTTGTGAGCGCAAAGCGTGAGGTTGAGCTTGTCAAATCACGCATTGATGTTGTGGCTGCCCAAGCGCGCACCAAAAGTGCGATTTCTTTTGACTATCGTTTGGGTGTAATGGTTGAGACTCCGAGAGCCGCCTTACGTGCCAATGAAATTGCCCTCCACTCAGCATTTCTAAGCTTTGGAACAAATGACCTAACCCAGATGACTTACGGCCTATCTCGGGATGATGCCGGACGTTTTATGGGTACATATGTTAAACAAAAGGTCTTTCCAGAAGATCCTTTCCATACTTTGGATACCGAAGGAGTGGGAGAGCTATTGATGCTTGGGGCCGAACGTGCGAGACGCTCTGACCCCGACATTGTCATGTCTATTTGTGGGGAACATGGTGGTAGCCCTGAGTCGATAGCATTTTGCAGAAAAAATAAATTCGATTATGTGTCATGTTCACCATTTCGAGTACCTGTTGCGCGTCTTGCTGCGGCACAGCTTGCAATTTCAGATCAGAAAAATTAGAGCTACAAAAGTTTAGAAATTTGGGTTTTAACGCCCTATAGAAGTTAAAAAATAACGACCGAAAATATGAAATTCTTCAATATCCTTGTTATCCTTTTTCACACCATTTCAGCTGGTGCTGCCTTTGGAACAGAGCTTTTTTTTTCAGAATTAGACAAAGCCTTGAGTTTAGACCAAAAATTTCAAACAAAAATGTCGCGAGCGCGAATCCAATCTTTATCTACAGCGATGAACTTAGATCAGGCAAAAATCTACTCGAAAGATCTTTTGGAACGGCTTCCGTTGCTTAGGGGGGATAAGAGCTGGAAATGTTTAGCTGATGCCATCTATTTTGAGGCCCGTGGAGAAAGTGTAGAAGGCCAGTACGCGGTTGCTGAGGTAATTTTGAATCGCGTTGAAAGCAAATCTTACCCGAACAACGTGTGTAGTGTTGTTAAACAGGGAGGGGTGCGGCGGCATCGCTGTCAATTCAGCTTCATGTGCGATGGAAAGTTTGAAACTATCCGGGAACCTAAGGCTTTTGCCCAATCCGCTAAAATCGCAATGATTATGTTGAATGGTGCTCCGCGTGAACTGACACATGGGGCAATGTTCTATCATTCTAAATCCGTTTCTCCAACTTGGTCCCAATATTTTTATCGAACCACAACCATTGGAGTTCATCATTTTTACATTAAGAATAAATGAGTATTTTAATGAGTGTTCTAGTAACGTGGCGCAGTTGAATTTTTTTAAATTCTAGGAGGTTCAACTTTTGCCTTTTAGAAGTTAGGGGCATGATAGACTAAACAAAAGGTTCTAAGTAATGAGCAGCGAAATTCATTTAGCATTCGAGCATCCACTCGCCCGTTCAGAGACCGATGCACCGGAACTTCACGACCGTATTTCTTTACGAGACTATATCGTTGAAGTAGATATTGGTGCGTTCCAGCAGGAACGTGGCAAAACTCAAAGAGTTTGCTTCAACATTGTGGTTGAAGTTCGCCCTGCCTATGAAGTGTCAGATGATGTAGATCGCATTTTATCATATGATAAAGTGAGTGAAGCCATTGCGTTTGAACTTTCTAAAGAACGTCTTAATTTACTTGAAACGCTGGCAGAACGAGTAGCGCAACGTATTCTCTTTGAACCGCAGGCATTACGAATTTTTGTAAGAATAGAAAAATTAGATCGCGGCCCAGGAGCTCTTGGCGTTGAAATTGTACGAACCTCAAAAGATCTACTTCAAAAGAGCCATAAGCAGGAAATTAATGCACCAAGGCCGCAGATAATTTGCTTATCAAGCGATGCGATGGCATCGAAGTACCTCGTGAATTGGTTGGATACTTTGTCAATGGCAAAGAGGCCAAGTATATTGTGCGTTGACCTACCTAATGATGGAATGAGTATGACAAAGCACGCTATGATAAATCGCCGCATTCAATTACTGTCGATCGAAAAGAACGCTTGGGTTTTGGCGTCAAGAGATGATCGTTGTGTTGTTGTTGGCAGCAAAACAGAGTTAGATTGGGCTATCAAACAAAATAAGATCTGTGTATGGGCGCCTTCAAAAATGGTCCTTGATGCAACACAACCACCTAAATATCCAGTGAGCGACACAATTGGCCTTGCTCTCTGGCTTGCTGGTGTATTAAAGGCAATACGAATTTATGCCATTGGGGATTTTGACAGTCAAGTAAGTGATCCGATCGTTCAAAAATGCGCAAACGAATACTCTCTTTTTTAGTTGTTGCAAGGTCTTAATTTTTCCATGATGAGCTTAATATGGGCCCTTATTTTCGACCAATATTGATCGCTGACTCTGTTCATCCAGCGGCTGCACTTTCTTTGACCGGAGGGCGTTTATGGTTCACTCATGTTGAACGGCTATCAAGGTTTGAGAAACCAGAAATTCTGCCAGTTAAGGAGCTTCCAGACAACTGGAAAATGCGATTTTGTGAAAAGCGCTCATCCATCGCCCAAGTTACTTTTGATCGTCCACGGATCATGGGTATTTTGAATGTCACGCCAGATAGCTTTTCTGATGGAGGAAAGTATAATAGTTTAAATTCCGCCGTTGCGCATGCAAACTCACTAAGCCTACAAGGTTCAGACTTTATAGATATAGGCGGAGAGTCTACTCGCCCGGGATCGAAAGAAATCTCAGCTGAGATTGAAAAAAAGCGGGTTAAACCTGTAATCGACAAAATTTGTCATTTAAAAATTGCAATTTCTATAGACACCCGAAAAGCTTCGGTAGCTGAAGTTGCGATCGCCTCCGGTGCATCGCTTGTCAATGATGTGTCTGGCTTCCAATTTGATTCCAAACTTTTGCCATTGTGTGTTGCTGAAGCTGTTCCTGTTTGTGTAATGCATTCTCAAGGACTACCTGAATACATGCAGGAGAATCCTGTGTATGAAAACGTTGTTTTGGATGTTTTTGATTTTTTGGAAAATCAAATTTCCTTGCTGGTCAACGCAGGGATTTCAAGATCAAAAATTATTGCAGATCCAGGAATAGGTTTTGGTAAGACTATGCGGCAAAATTTGGCTCTTCTAGAAAAGTTGTCACTTTTTCACGGACTTGGTGTTCCAATTTTACTTGGAGTGTCTCGTAAAGGATTTATTGGAACGGTGACCGGTGCCGAACAAGCCGAAGAACGCTTGATTGGGTCGGTTGCTACCGCATTGGCGGGTGTGTCGCAGGGAGTGCAAATTTTTAGAGTACACGATGTGCAAGAAACACGTCAGGCTTTTGATATGTGGCAAAGGATTAAATTTGGAGATAACTATGGGTAGAAAATTATTTGGAACGGATGGTATTAGAGGGGAGGTAAACAAACATCCGATGACAGCGTCTATGGCACAGCGAATAGGTGAGGCAGTAGGCAAGTATTTCGGAGTCCAAAAAGGAGCATCGAAGCGCGTTGTGATTGGCAAAGACACACGTCAATCTGGATATATGTTCGAGTATGCTCTGACCGCAGGATTAACGTCTGCAGGTATGGATGTTTTGCTCCTCGGCCCTGTTCCCACGCCAGCTGTCGGACTTCTAACACCTTCGATGCGTGCGGACCTTGGAATTATGGTTTCTGCTAGTCATAATAAATTTTGGGACAATGGCATAAAGTTTTTTGGGCCTGATGGTTTTAAGCTTTCTGATCAAGTTGAAATGGAGATCGAAGAACTTTTGGATAATGGGTTACCGTCTGCTTCAGCTCTTGACATCGGTCGAGCGCAAAGGGTTGATGATGGACGCTTTCGTTATGTAGAACGGGCAAAATCTACTTTTCCAACCGGTATGCGTCTTGACGGAATAAAAGTAGTTATCGATTGCGCCAATGGTGCTGCTTACCGCGCGGCACCGGAAGTTCTCTGGGAGTTGGGGGCGGAAGTGGTCACGGTTGGTGTCAACCCTGACGGTAAAAATATCAATGACAAATGTGGCTCGACTGATCCCAAGCTTGCAGTTGAGACACTTCTTAAAACGGGTGCAGATGTTGGGTTATGTCTTGACGGGGATGCTGACCGTTTGATCCTGATAGACGAAAAAGGCCGAATAGGCGATGGAGATCAGTTGATGGGGCTCCTTGCTGTGCGTTGGGCCGATGAAAAAAAATTAAAGGGCGGCACTCTAGTAACAACACTAATGTCAAACCTAGGACTTGAGCGCTATCTTAAAACAAGTGGTATAGGGCTTGAACGTACGAAAGTGGGCGACCGTTATGTCGTTGAACGTATGAGGGAGGGTGGATTTAATCTTGGTGGGGAACAGTCCGGCCATATTGTGATGACAGATTACGCTACAACCGGCGATGGATTGATTGCGGGTCTTCAATTTCTTGCTGAGATTTTACAAACAGGTAAACCTGCAAGTGAAAATCTTGACGTGTTTGCACCAGTCCCGCAGCTTCTGAAAAATATCCGTTATTCAGTCGGCCAGGAACCGCTACAACTTCCAGAGGTGCAAAAAGCAGTTCAATCGGCGGAGTCCCTTCTGATAGGGCGGGGACGAATTTTGATACGGAAATCAGGAACTGAGCCGCTAATTCGAGTGATGGCAGAATGTGAAGATGACTTACTACTGAAGAAGGTCGTAGATGATGTAGTGGATTCTGTGGTCAGCGTCTGCGCTTGATGAGGTTTTAGCCCACAAATGCGCCCCTTGACAGTTCGGATAAAATTTCAGAACCACCTTTTTTAGGATCAAGACATCCTCCAAGCTTACTCTGAATTTTCCGGGTATATAAATTCTGGGCTCGATGGAAAATACCCTACCTTCCAGCAAGGTACTTGAGTTTGGGCTAAGATAAGGTCGCTCGTGAATCTAACATCCTAACCCATAACCCAGCGATGGACAAAATACTCTCCATTGCTGGCATTTGGATGAGATTTCGAGCGGCTGCGTTAACTTATCTGGTAACCATACCAGTGCGAGCCACCTCAACCGCAGACCAATCCGCGTCTTCGACAGTATGATGCACTTTAAGGTAATCATCTGACGGTGTACCCAAGACCATCTTCCTAGGTATAGTGCGAAAATATCCGCCTTTTATAACTCCCACATCAACTGCGTCGCCGGGTTTCAGAATGGTGTTTCCAGTTTGATAATGGGGAAAGCACCATTTTCTCCGGTTCCTTCGATATGGAACATGGGTTGGGCACACCTATCTGAAAAACCCTGCTTGATTACTTCCATCACATCTTTTTATGTCATGCCAGCCTTAATGGATGACCAGACGGCCTCCATCACTCTATCTGCAATCAGTGCGTTTTCATTTAACATTCGGAATTCAATCTTATCTTTCCGCATTCGCAACGCCCCAATTGTGGACGCGCAAAACTGGCATTGGGTTTTTGGCGCGACCTCCTACACTAAAGCTGCAAAATCTGTACGCATAGTTTCATCTAAGGCAATGTTCGCATTCGGGCTAGTACCAAGTTCATTGATCAGCTCCATCAGTACCACCTAAGGTCCATCCGCATCGGATCAGATAAAAAGGGTAGATCTGAGTATTTTCGAGTGCCTTCTGAAATTAGTGCAGGGATTAGAAGGGCAGAAGTACTTTGGCTTACGAAAAATAAACAAGGACACTCGTCTGGATGAGGTTGGAGTCCCAGAAGCCATTTCACATGTGCACCTGGGCCGAGTACGACTAGGTCAACATTTTTTGGCCGTGCACCACCCTGATCTTTTCAATTTATTTTTTTCAGTGCTGACGAAGACGTCCGTTTTTACTATAAATTTAATAACCGTCCATGTTTGTTTGAAATGCGTCAAGAGCAGTAGCTTTGCTATAAGCTGACCGATTACTTAAAAACATTGATTTGAAAGTAGAGAATTGACCGAAAAATGTACCCAGAGCTAATCACACCCTATTGCGAACCCAACGAATTCAGAGGAAACACGTTGTTTAATCGAGTTAATTTGGCCATAGGGAAACGTGGTGTGCAAAAAAAATGCTGAATAGCCTCAGGGTTAACACAGACCTGCATTATCTAGTATTAAACTGCCAAGCCCTCAAATGCGTTGATTGTAGTCGCAAGGAAGATTGTCATCGCCATGCAATAGACAGCATAAAATGAAAAAATACTGTTCAGGAGGTTATCTAGGTGATTGATAAAGGTTTCTCAATCACTTCCAGACTTAAATTTGTATGCCAAATTTTCAATTTGAATTACAAAAAAGGTGGCCTTCAGCAACGAATACTTTCCGAATTTTTAAACAACCGACCAAATTCAGTCTAAATGACTGAAGCACTGCTTAGTTCAGTTCTTTTCTTTATCCACCATACGGCCTGCGGAGATCCATGGCATCATTCCTCTGAGTTTTTCACCAACGTCTTCGATCTGATGGGCATCATTCAAGCGACGAGTTCCCTTAAAGAAAGGCTGCCCAACGGTATTTTCCGTCATGAAATCGCGTACAAACTTGCCTGTTTGAATATCAATTAGGATCTCCTTCATGCGGGCCTTTGTTTCATCATATGGTAAAACACGAGGTCCGCTGACATATTCGCCATATTCGGCAGTATTTGAAATCGAGTAATTCATATTTGCGATTCCACCTTCGTATATAAGGTCAACAATCAACTTCACTTCGTGCAAACACTCGAAATAAGCCATCTCAGGCGCATAACCAGCTTCTACCAATGTTTCAAATCCCATGCGGATCAGTTCAACTAGACCACCACACAGAACCGCTTGTTCTCCGAAAAGATCTGTTTCACATTCTTCGCGAAAGTTTGTTTCGATTATTCCGGAACGACCGCCGCCGATTGCTGCGCAATAGCTAAGTCCAATTTCTAGTGCTTTGCCTGAAGCGTCATTATCAACCGCAACAAGGCAAGGTACGCCCCCACCTTTGACATATTCACCGCGTACAGTGTGACCTGGACCTTTTGGTGCCATCATGATTACGTCAACGTTAGCTTTCGTTTCAATGAGCCCGAAATGAACGTTCAAACCATGGGCAAAAGCGATGGCAGATCCCTCTTTAAGATTGTCATGCACGAAATTCTTATATGTATCGGCCTGAAGTTCATCCGGCATTGTAAACATGATCAAATCACACCATGCTGCTGCTTCGGCGATTTCCATCACCTTTAGCCCTTCTGCCTCCGCTTTTTTTACAGAGCCGGAGCCTTCGCGAAGCGCAACAACCACATTTTTCGAGCCGCTATCGCGCAGGTTAAGTGCATGGGCGTGGCCCTGGGAACCATAACCCAGAATGGCGACCTTTTTTTCTTTGATAAGATTTATATCGCAATCGCGATCATAATAAACACGCATTTTGGTGACCTTTAGTAAAATAACGACACAAATATATATAGTTATGACGAATAATACTTTCTAAATCATAAAAAATATGAAATAATTAGGCATATTTATTCTTCAAATAGCAAAAGAAGAGAAAACTCATTCTTCAAGATCTGGATCGCCGTATACTTAGACGACTGCAAATCAAACCAAACTTACCCATTGCGGAACTTGCAGAACTCTGTGCTAGCACGCCCGCGGTTGTTTCGCGCAGGATTTCCAAAATGTATAGAAATGGGACCATTCTTGCCAAAGAGGCGGTGATCGACTGGCAAATATTAGGTTTTGAAGTTGAAGTTTCATTACGTGTAACACTTGATAAAACCCAAAGTAGTGCCTTCGATGAATTCTTAGCGGCCGCACGAGAGATCCCTCAGGTCATAGAACTTCAAACGTTTCTTGGGCACATTGACGTGCGTCTCTCTGTTATTGCAAAGGATATGGGGCACTATCAGCAAATATATAGGGATTTGATTTTACATTTACCCCATATCGCTGACATTGAAGCACTCATGCACATATCACGCATAAAATCTAATGAAGATCTACCATTATGAGTAACTTTGATGTTATTGACATGCGCCTTTTGAGGTTGCTTTCAGAAAACGCGGATCAGTCCGCTGCCGCATTGGCGCAAATTCTGGGCATGTCACAGCCCGCAATTTGGCGCCGTGTGCGGAGGCTTGAAGACAGCGGTGTAATAAAAGGGCATCGTCTTGTCTTGGACCGCGCAAATCTTGGTTTTGGTGTAACTGTTTTTCTTGGTGTGAAACTTTCTGGTAAAAAGGGAGTTAGTCTGGCAGATTTTGAAGGCGCTGCATCGGGGATACCTGAGGTTCAAATGGTTGAGCATGTGTTGGGTATGTATGATTACCGTCTTCGAGTAGTAGCTCGCGATATCGCTGATTTTGAACGTATTCTCCGCCGCCGCATCATGAGGTTGCCAGGGGTTGGGGATGTTGAAGCCAATGTCCTATTAAGTGAAGAACGGAGGCCTGGGCCGATCTAACTGCGAGGTAAGTTGCATGTGTTAAAAATTGGTACTTTGGAGCGAAAGCATTTTTTTTGTCCTGCAATATGTATAACTGTTCTGCTAGCGTTTGGAAAAATTATTGACGGGACTACTGGGGCATGTTGATCCTGATAGGTCAGAAGTTTTTTAAATATTATTTTTCTCAATCACATATCAAAAGTTTTTAAAAGCTTTTGACATGATAAATTCTAAATGCTCACTTATGTTTAAAGCTCACGCGCTTAAGCCAAGTCCAAGCTTCATAAGACCTTTCCGGATTGGGATAGATCTATGAAACATGTTTATGCCATATGAGCGAATATCTCGGATCATTTGATTGTTGGATAAGGATGCTTGATTTAACAAATTAATACCGTTCACCCGCAAGCGAATGTCGTTAATTCTCATTTTGTGATAGCGCTCTAGAATATCAAATGCTCCGACATCGTGGGTTTTTTCCGCCAGATCCATCAAGGTTTTGATATCCTTAAGACTCATATTCAATCCCTGCGCTCCAATTGGAGGCACGACATGGGCTGCTTCTGCCACGAGTGCAATGCGCTTTGAATTTAAGCGCTTTGCATACTGCGCAATCATTGGCCAGATGGATCGTTTTGTAGCAAGTTTGAGTTGGCCTAAAACACTACAGGATCTTGAAGTCATTTCTTCTTCAAATTCCGCTGTTCCCAATGTCATAAGCCGTACGGCCTCTTCAGAGTTTTCCATCCAGATAACGGCAGATGATGGGTTTCCTTGGTGATGAGGTAATGGTACCAGCGTAAAGGGCCCACCCTTGCGATGAATTTCTGTTGATACATTATAATGTGGGTTTGGATGTGTGACTGCAAAAGAGATTGCTTTCTGGCCAAAACTTTTTGTACGGACATTGATCTTTGCATCCTTACGTACAAGAGAGTTACGTCCATCAGCGCCGATAACCAAAGTTGCAGCTAGAGTTTGACCATTGCTTAGAAAAACCCGCGCCTCTTTATCGCGAGTTAATACCCGCTCTGTCCGTACACCGGAAAGAAAGTTTGCATTTGGTTTTAGCTCTATAGCCGCCAACAGTTCTCTTCGGGTGAGCCAATTAGGAACATTCCAGCCAAATGGCCGGTCTGAAATATCGCTTGATTTGAAGTCTTTTGTCACTCTTATCTTCGGTGGATTTTCCGGGCCTCCGGCATCGGCAATACGCATCACCTCAAGCGGCATAGCGTGATCTTCCAGCCTATCCCAAAGGGAAAGACTTTCAAGAAACTCCTTTGAGGGTTGCAAAAAAGCAGTCGTTCGTAAGTCAGCGCTTGCCGTTTCTCTAGATTGAGCAGGTGGCACCGGATCTGCGCAAATTACGCTACATCCGAGTTGTTCGAATGCAATCGCTGCCACCATGCCCGAAATGCCACCACCAGATATAAAAACATCCACTTTGTCTATGTCCATACGAAATCCTTAAAACTCCAAACGGGGTAGTAACGCATTACTTCAAATACTCCAATCCTACCTAGACGATCTGACGCAGGAAGGTAGTCAAATCGGATGTGATAAAATCAACATGTGGTGGAACGCTCTCGCAAGAGGGTGTAACCAAAACTGTGCGCATGCCAAGTTTTTTTGGTATTACGAGATTTCGCTGATCGTCCTCAAACATAGCTCCATTTTTTGTATTCGTATTATCTGCGCTAAATACAGTTTCGAAGGCTTTCCTTTGTGGTTTTGGGCGATATCCAGCACTTTCCACGCCGTAAATAGCGTCAAATACTGTACTGATCTGGAGTGTCAGAAGGGCTTCCTTTGCATATGGGATCGTTCCGTTCGTGTACACGA
Source organism: Paracoccaceae bacterium (assembly GCA_902633655.1). Classification (GTDB taxonomy): domain Bacteria; phylum Pseudomonadota; class Alphaproteobacteria; order Rhodobacterales; family Rhodobacteraceae; genus LFER01. The sequence goes on along the minus strand of CACPHA010000012.1, from coordinate 20,729 downwards.
TCTTACGTCCAGGCAGTGCGCTTATAGCAGCACCTAGTAAAGGGTCGGGTTTCAGAACGGAAAAATCGATTTGGTGTACATCCCATAGAAATGGAACGGGATCGATTCGGTGTTCTTCCATCAGTCCTGCCAGAGTTGTTCCATAAGTGTTCCAATAGCGATGGCGTAGTTTATTGGCTTCATCTGCATCCAAACCTAATGTATCCATGATATAAAGAGTCATTTTATGTTCAATTTGACTAAATAATTTATGATCCGGAGCATAGAGTGTGTGATCAAGATCAAAGACCCAATTAGTGACTTTCTTGAACTGTTTTTTTGGCATGAGAATCTCAGGCTTGATAGAGAATTTTGGTCTGACTGTTAATTAGAATGACAGAATGAATTGAACATTCTCTGAAAACTATATTAAACAAATCTATAATGCCATTAGATCAGAAAATTTCTCAAATAGATAATTACTATCCTGTGGACCAGGACTTGCTTCGGGGTGATACTGTACAGAAAATACTGGCCGACCTTCGAGGCGAATACCGCAATTTGATCCGTCAAATAGAGAGATGTGAGTTTCCAATACACCCTTTGGAAGGGTTTGTGAGTCTACACAAAACCCATGATTCATTGATGTTATTTCGACTTTGCCTGTTTCTTTGTCCTTGACCGGGTGGTTCGCTCCGTGGTGCCCGTGATGCATTTTTATTGTTTTGGCGCCCAAGGCCAGTGCCAACATTTGATGACCAAGGCAGATGCCGAAGATCGGTATTTTCTTTTCTTCAAGAAGTCGGCGGATCATTGGAACGGCATATAAACCCGTTGCGGCAGGATCACCTGGACCGTTTGACAAGAAAATCCCGTCTGGAGTGTGACTTAACACGTCTTCGGCGCTAGAGGTCGCGGGTAGAACAGTAATGTCACACCCAGCAGAAGCTAAAGAACGGAGAATATTTCTCTTGGCTCCAAAGTCAATTGCAACAACTTTAAATTTTGGGTCTTGTTGTTTCTCATAACCCTCAGGCCAAGCCCAACGGCATTCATCCCAATTGTAGCTTTGTGCACAGGTTACTTTTTGGGCTAAGTCCAAATCTGCCAAGCCCTGAAATTCGCGTGCTTTAGCAATCAAGGCCTCGGTGTCAAAATTCCCATCCTCAAAGTGTGCAAGAGCTACATGGGGAGCGCCGCTTCGTCGAATTGCCCGAGTTAAACGCCTCGTGTCTAAACCAGAAATTGCTATTTTGCCGTGTGAACTTAGCCAGTTGGCAAGTTTTGTCTGTGCTCGCCAGTTAGACGGCTCGCTTATATCCCATTTCACAACCATGCCTTCTGCAACAGGGTTCATTGCTTCATCGTCTTCCAAAGTTGTTCCTACATTACCGATATGTGGAAAAGTGAAAGTGACTATTTGTCCAGCATAAGATGGATCCGTCATTATCTCCTGGTATCCGGTCATGGCTGTATTAAAGCATAGCTCTCCAACAGTTTGACCCGTAGCGCCAAAGCCCTGACCAAAAAAAAGCGTTCCATCGTTAAGGGCAAGACAGGCATTTGTTTCTTGTCTAAGATATCTTGTCATTATGATTTAACTTCTGTTAATCGGCGGTAAGCTAGTTGGCTACTTCCTGTGGGTCAAGGGGGTGATGAGGTCATAATAGCTTTCAACATACATATATCACCTATTGCTCTCACGGCTTCCTTTTAGTATGGTTAAATCTTCGACCTTGTATTGAAGTAATCGGTTAGGACATGGAACTCCGCACGCGTATCACATCAGAAATGAAACAGGCGATGAAAGACAAAGCGACAGCTAGGTTGTCCACCTTGCGTTTGATCAATGCTGCGATCAAGGATCGCGACATTGCTGCACGGGGAGAAGGAAATGAAGACGGTGTTGATGAAACGGAATTGCTAGCTATTTTAGGTAGAATGGTTCGTCAGCGCCAGGAGAGTGCCAAAGCCTATGAAGAGGCTAGTCGATTTGATCTTTCGGATCGAGAAATTGCCGAAATCGCCGTAATTGAAGAATTTTTGCCGCGTCAGCTTTCTACTGAAGAAACTGAAGCCGCCTTGATCGCGGCGATTGCTGAAGTCGGTGCCTCATCTATTCGAGATATGGGCCGAGTGATGGGTCTTTTGAAAGCGAAGTATACTGGTCGAATGAACTTTGGGGTCGTAGCTCCGATGGTTAAGGATCGGCTGGCTAGTTAAATTGCGTTGTTGCCTTTGTTTTGATTATTGCCCGTCAGCTAAAGTTCTTGGGTAACTCTTTGAGAACAGATGTGTCCTTTATTCTATAGCGTTCAACAAACCGAGATTTGTAATTGCCTCTATTTCTCCGAAGGCCGAAATTTTCCCCATGGTTAAATTCGTAAATCACTAAATTGTCCTTCAGGCTGTGTAATGGTCGACCCGCTAATGATGCTAAATATGGAAACATCCGGTGTTCATGTTGAAATGTAGCTCTGAGGAAGTCCTGCAAAAGCTTATGTTCATTTGGATCATAGCGAAACGTAGCGCAACTGCCGCAAAGCTTCCAAAACGGTTTTCGTAGCGGTTGATCAAGGGTGGGGCTTCCAGCTTGCCCAAAAGTGCCTGCGGAGATATCATGAACGATGCCGTGATCGATAAGGTATCCATTCGGGTGTTGAATTGTTAGAAAAGTATGAACCAGATCACGATGTGCAAGGTCATCTGCGTCAAACGTCATAACATAGCCAGACGGTTTGGCAACTTTAGGAAAATAATTTATAAGTTCTGCAAGCTTAGCCCATTTATCGTTTCCTCTGATTGAGGTTTCATACTGCAAAAAGTGTATTCTCCTGTCATCGGGCATGTTTGGTTTATCCTGACTGCAAATAATGGCAACCCAATTGGGGTTAGTTTGTTTAAGTAAGCACTTTAACGTCTTGCTCAGGTTGCCCTCAACGATCGACCAATCACTAACTTGTGCACGTCTTACTAACGGTAATAAAAAGACAACTTGTGAAGCTCTCGAGGTGCGAGATCTCTTCTTCTTCCTGAGTAGGAGTGCAAAGTGTTCGGAGGCTTTCAGATCGACTGATAAATCAGCTTGCAGTATACCGAGTCTGGCAAGTACGAGGTTACACCACCTTCTTGTCTTAGGCGTTGCTGGTGTTTGCTGCATATGCCTAGCTCTCTATTGTTGTCGTGCAGTTTACGCTTTATACCCGTCAAGCGTCGTACGCAATTCGTTGTAAAGCGACTTACGCTCTCCTTCGCTCAAGAATGCACCAATCTCAACTTCCCGCCCATTTCCTTTAAGAGTTACATAAAAGGGGACTGGACCCTCAGAAGCATATAGGTTTACGCGGCTCCAATAACCTTCACAGGTCCAACTTTTATTATTGCCAGAGGAACTCATTCGTATGAGTTCAAGCATTTTGCAATCAAAACTTAATCGTTCAAAAATTTCATTATTTTTATAACTTTGCTTAAGTGCTACCCAGATAGTCCACAGGGCAAGCATCATAAATGGTAAAAGCCCCCAAAACAAAATTGTCCCAGAAAGTGCGATCAAGGGAAAAAGTGTCAGAACAAATGTGATGATTATAAAGGCGGCAAAGCCATTCTTGGGCAAAGAATTATGTGGCCAGAGCTCCACGACCCGGGTTTCTGATAGTTCATCTTCATATGCAATCCAGCGATACGGCATGTATAACTCTGCTAGTAAAAAATTTAAGGGTAAATCTACCTTAAAAAAGATTGGTGATGTCGCAAAAAGGGATCTTAGTGGTTGGTTGTTCTTAATTTCGATTTATGTAATTGCGCTCAGTGCGCGCTTGATTTATCCCATGCTTCCTGCTTGGGAAGAATTTCAAAAGTGTGTTCTGGTGGGGGTGATGGAAGGGTCCACTCTAGAGTATCCGCATATTCATTCCAATAGTTGTTCTGCGTGATTCGGGCACCTCTGGTCAGTGAGTAAGTAATAATTCCAAAGAAAAGAATAAAGGAAGCGAAAGATAAAAATGCTCCGAGGCTAGACCACCAATTCCAGTATGCAAAAGCCTCTGGATAGTCGATATAGCGACGCGGCATACCCTGGCGTCCAAGGAAATGCTGAGGGAAAAATGTTAGATTAGAACCGATAAACATCATCCAGAAGTGCAATTTGCCTGCCCACTCTGGATAAGCCCGACCGGTCATTTTGCCAAAGTAGTAATAGATGCCAGCAAAGATTGTAAACACTGCGCCCAAAGACATAACGTAGTGGAAATGGGCAACCACATAGTATGTGTCGTGGTAAGCTCTATCCAGAGGTGCCTGAGCAAGAACAATTCCTGTGACGCCACCTAATGTGAATAAGAAAAGAAAGCCAAATGCCCAGAGCATTGGAGTTTTAAACTCGATCGATCCTCCCCAAAGCGTTGCAATCCAGCTAAATACCTTGATACCAGTTGGCACTGCGATTACCATCGTGGCAAGCATGAAGTATGACTGCTGTGTAAGAGACATGCCGACCGTATACATGTGGTGTGCCCATACAACGAAGCCAAGCACGCCAATTGCTATCAAGGCCCAAACCATTGGTAGATAGCCAAAGACTGGTTTTCTTGAGAATGTCGCAATTACATGACTGATCAAGCCAAATCCCGGAAGAATGATAATATAGACCTCTGGATGCCCAAAGAACCAAAGAATGTGTTGATAAAGAACGGGATCGCCGCCGCCGGCCGGGTCAAAGAAAGTTGTTCCAAAATTGCGGTCTGTGAGCAACATCGTTATGGCACCGGCCAGAACCGGCAAAGACAACAAAATGAGCCATGCTGTTACGAAGATAGACCAAGCAAACAAAGGGACTTTGAAAAGTGTCATACCAGGGGCACGCATGTTCAAGAAGGTGGTGATCATATTTATCGCACCAAGAATAGAAGATGCTCCAGAAACATGTACAGCGAATATGGCAAGGTCCATAGACATACCTGCTTCATTTACTGACAATGGCGGATATAAAACCCAACCAACACCAGAACCAGCGAGGCCGTTGCCACCCGGCGCCAAAACAGAACATATCGCCAATGTTGTCCCTGCCACATAGAGCCAGAAGGAAAGATTGTTCATCCGGGGAAAGGCCATATCAGGCGCGCCAATTTGCAATGGCATAAAATAGTTACCAAAGCCACCGAACAGCGCAGGTATTACCACGAAGAACATCATTAAAATACCATGAGCAGTTACCAACACATTCCATAAATGCCCGTTTGGCGCAAAACAATTTGTACCACTAGACACGAGCCGAGGAGCAGCTTCACCCATTTCGTTAAGGCACATATACTGGACACCAGGCTCCATCAGCTCCAGGCGCATATAAATCGTGAAGGCTACCGAAATGAACCCAACAAGAGCTGACACAACTAGATATAGTATGCCAATGTCTTTATGGTTTGTGGACATGAACCAGCGTGTGAAAAATCCACGCTGGTCTGTATGTTCGTGGCCATGGATGGCTGCGTCTGCCATGTCTTGCTCCTACTTATATTTATTTTTTACTAAAAAGACTCAAAATCTTAACGGTTCCAATGCCGATAGATATACGCACCGTTAAAGTAACAGGCAATGCACGTCTTTGCCGCAGGTAAAAGAAAAAACAATGCGGTCCATCGAAAAGCCTGGAGTTAAATTTCAAGTCCTCAGAACTGGAGACAAGGAATCTAAGAAAAATGTTTTATAAATGTGTTTTCCAAGGCGTCGTCGAGTTCGCGTGCCGTAACCATTAAACCAAGGTCGACTAGGCTGGTAATCCCATGTTCGGAGATACCACAAGGTGTAATACCAGAAAAATGTTCAAGATCAGGCTCTAGGTTTATGGAAATACCGTGGAATGAAACCCATTTTTTTAACCGAATCCCAATTGCAGCAATTTTGTCTTCCCGAATAACACCATCAGCTTGCCTTGGTTTGTCGGGGCGCTCCACCCAAACGCCTACTCGCCCATCGCGAATTACGCCCTTTACATCGAATTGATCAAGTGCTGAGATCACCCAGTTTTCAAGACACTTGACAAAGGCGCGTACATCTTTTTTTCCCATTTTGTTGAGGTCCAACATCACATAGACGATGCGCTGTCCAGGCCCGTGGTATGTATATTGGCCCCCGCGATCAGTTTTAAACACTGGAAAACGATGCGCTGATATTAGGTCCGCATCATGAGCACTAGTGCCCGCCGTGTAAACAGGAGGATGCTCAAGAAGCCAGATGGCCTCGGACGCGTTTCCATCAATAATTTGGTCAACGCGTTGTTTCATAAACTCTTCTGCCGCTTCGAAGTCCGTTAGGCCCTGGCTATTTATCCATTCAATTTTTCTGCTCACTTGGAGAACCCTTGATCCACGAAACGTTTTTTTATAGATTTTGAAACGGTAACTGTGGCACAATCAAGTACATAGTAAATTAAGTGCACTATAACGACCGCTTTCCCTCCAGCATCCAATGAAAGTAGCCTCTCTTGATTATTTAATTGGGGTACCTTACCTACCCAACTTGGGCAACTCGTTGGATGACAGAATTCCCATTTCCGAGGTGTAAATACTAGTTGCTGTTTTCGCATAAAATTTTCATCTTAAATATAAATTTTAATCTGGACTTGACACAATTTTGCATCAGGCAGAGTCGAATTCAACCGTTGGAAAAAATGCGATTGTATGCAATTTATTAGAGGACTCCTTCGTTGCTTAATTTTAATTTTTTAGATTAGGTATCGCGGCCTTTATGTGGGCGTTATATATTTTATTGAAAAAGAAGCCATGTCAATAAGTTCGCTAGTCAAAACGAGATAAGAGCTATTCTGTCAGCAGAATCAGAACGTTTTAGGCGGTGATCCAGCTCCTTTATTCTTTTCAGTCCAGGTCGTTCTCTGAGTTTTAAATTGGCGGTTCCAAGTATCGCAAATAATTGCGAAAATGGAAGCATTTGAAAAGTTAATTACATAACTTCATATTTTATAACATGCCTTCCTGTCGTGTTTACCATCATATGATGGCTAAACGCTGTGTGGCTTATGTGGAGCGATTGGACTTAATGTACCCTTTGACAATCCTAAATACCCTGTTGATTACATTTTAGTTTTGCCAAAAAGATTTTCATCGCGAAGATTACTAAAAGAACCATAATAATTTCTGAAACCCATTGCGATTGATGTCTCCTGTATGTAGCTAAGCCTAATGCTAAAGTTGGATCACATTGTATTGGCTGCCCAAACTCTCGATGAGGGGATTACTTTTGTTGAGGAGCGACTAAAGCTAAAATTGGATAAAGGTGGCCGTCATGATATGTTTGGTACACATAATCGCCTTTTGGCTCTTGGAAATTGTTACTTTGAAGTAATAGCATTAGACCCGAAGGCAAAACCGACACAACGTGCCCTATGGTATGAACTTGGCGATTTTTCAGGTGTCCCTCGTTTGATTACGTGGGTCTGCGAGACGGATGACATGACACGTGACTTGTCCCAACTTCCCTACAATGCAGGAAAAGCGATTAGAGTGACCAGAGACGATCTAGTCTGGGACCTCACTATTGCTGACAATGGTAAGCTACCTCTAAATGGTTGTGCTCCTTCAATTATAGATTGGAAAGGGACGCAACCACCCACATTTAAGTTACCTGAGCGGGACTGTAGATTGCAAAAATTGAAAGTGTCGCATCCGAATATCGCTCAAATTAATCCTTGGCTAAAGCGCGTTTTGAATGACTCGAGGGTAGAATTGGCCCATGCCAAGAAACCCGCCATAAATTTAATTTTGCAAACTCCCAATGGTTCAGTGACGCTATGACCATTATAAGATCTGCTACGGCAAAGGACGCAGAAGCTATTTCTAAAATTTGGAATTACTTTATTTGCGAGACTACTATCACCTTTAACTCAGAGAAAAAATCTACCGAGATGGTAAAAGATGCGATTAAATCTTGTGAACAAGATGGAAGAGTCTTTTTGGTAGCTGAGGATTTAGAGCGCATTTTGGGATTCTGTACTTATTTTCAGTTTCGTGCTGGCATTGGATACGCCAAAACCATGGAGCATACTATTTTAGTCATTAAGCGCGCCAAGGGCCTTGGGGTAGGAGGAGCCTTAATGAACTCTCTTTGCAAGCATGCTCAAAAGGCAGGTGTCCGCTCACTTTGGGCCGGAGTGAGTGCCGATAATCCATCAGCAGTGGGGTTCCATGAACGAAAAGGTTTCGACTATATCGCACGCCTGCCCAGAGTAGGATATAAATTTGAACGTTGGATTGATCTGATTTTATTGCAAAAACTCCTTTGAATTTTATCTGGCAATGCTCTTTGGGAAGGTTAGGATTGTGCTAGTTCTTGCGGGAGCGGATATCCAAGGCTGTTTAAGCTTTTTCAGTTGGCGAAAGTCTTGTTAAGATTTTTGGTTGTTTGCGCGCGCCGCCGGAAAGATCTGTTGCTTTTATTGTCGCCGTAATCGCATTTATGCAAAAATGGCAAAGGCTGATGGCAACGTGACCCGTTATAGGGTTACAGAAATTCGTGAAGTTTTTTAAACCCCTGATACCGCTGTATAACAGGCTGCCCATGTATTTACTCTCGTCCGTCAAGACATTTCGGGATTAGAGTTTTGTACGTGCAATATTTCTCGCATGTTCGGTTCAGGGAATTCGGTTCTTAACGATTTACTTGAAGGATTGCTCTGCATTGCGGTATCTGATGGCCACTATCGTACAAACAAAAATACGTCTCTGGAAGAGGTAACAAAACAATTTGGAATAAATGACCATAATTCCCGCGCTATCCGAACACGGCAAAATTTGGGTCAGAAGTGCGACTCTCTCGAGGTGCTTGGCGTGTCAGCAGAAAATAGTTTGTATGAAATAAAGCTTGTTTGGCGGGAATTGGTAAAACATAGTCATCCGGATCAAACAATGGCACGCGGAGTCTCGCTTGAAGCTGTAAAGCTTGCTGAAAAACGTCTGGTTCGGGTTAATAAGGCCTACAATCCTATTCTTGCTTAGAACTCACTTAACTCTGACTTTGGGTTCTTGGCATGCCGATGGTGGGACTTTAGGGGGGCTTTAACTTTGTACGTAAACTTCCATACTTTCAATGAGATCACCGACCTATGGCGTGTAGTAGAGTGGTGCCATGATTGTAGTGATAGCGAACTGATACACATTGTTAGGGAATTCCATAATAGCGTCTGATTAATTTTGTTTACATTGAAAAAACGCTTCGTAAGTTCCATGGACATCACAACTTTGATAATTTGTCTCAACGATCAACTCTTGAAAAATTGCCGCTCTGCTGGCAAATGCAGTATCTCTGATCCATACTGATGTCTTCACAGGTAAGACGCTATTCAATACCTGCCAACATCTTGCCTTTATCTTTTAGGGTACGATCTTACCCATCATAACGTCCGTAGCTGAACAGACTTGACCATCAAATAGGTTCAATATGAACTATTGATTTTGCGTTCCGCGGTAGAAGGCTTTGGGATTATCTACCCGAACCAATCTTTAGTAGGAATTAACTGTCGTAAAGCAGTTTGTTTTGTGTTGTAGATCAACCTGAAACTATACATATCCCTTTAGCTGAAAGAGTATTTGCCAGAGACTGAAGACGTGCCTCGGCAACTTCGCCAAACAACGCTGAAGATGATCCGGACAATTTTAGCGTAAGTTCAACCTTATTTGGATTCCAGCAAAGTTTGGCGCGATCAGGGTCATTGGTGAGCCAAATCATGGCTCCAAGGCGCATGGCTTTGCCTAGTATTTCAGCGGTCTTAACTCTATCTTCATCGATAATTCTATACATAGGAGCAAATATTTTATCATCTCGCTTATTTGTATAGCGATGCATCAGGGCGAGACCCAGGAAAATTCGCTCTGAGTGTTTTAACCCACCAAGATTAGATCTGGATGCATTGTCAAAGCATACCTCGGCTCTATAATCCGGATTGGCCCGCCAACTTACGTCATGCAATAGACACGCTGCACGAATGATCCTAAGAAGATCTTTTCCAGCACCTTTGAAAAGTGGTAAAACAAACTTATACAAAGCTTTACCCATGCCCGGGACGCGAGCATCTTTTTTTTCTGAAACTTTGCAGGCTTCGATCAAAGGGTCTCTTGATCTGATAGGATCAGACATTTGCTGAAAAAGTAACCCTTCCCGCAATCCGTAGCTTGAAATGGCGATGTCATCCAATTCGAAAGTATCAAGTAAGCCCTCCAAGACTTCCCCAGCATATGGTATTAGTGGAAGCCGAAGCGCAGGTATTTTATATTTCTCCTGGATTATTTCAAATCCGTGTTTTTGAATATGTGCTAATGTTTTTGCCACAGACTTTCTACTCATGCGATATTCGTGCAACACATGTAGCGGATAATTCGTACGGAACATGTCAACCTTTGCTAAGGTACGCCAAGAACCGCCGACTAAAAACAATCGATTGTGATGTAGCCCAAACTCTTTTGCAAGGTTTTTGACCGTTTTCCGAATATATAGCAGCCTCTCTAAGTTGCTAACCTCTAATTCCCTCAACTTTATGGGCCCAAGATCAGATGTAGCAAGACGACCCACTTTACCAAAACTGATTTCTGCAAGTTCCATTGAAGAACCACCAATGTCACAAACAAGCCCATAAGCCCCAGGCCAACCCAGGAGCACCCCTTGCGCCGAAAGTCTAGCTTCATCTCTACCGTCAATTATCCAGATTTTTTGACCTGTTTCTCTATAAACGTGATCGCAAAATTCCAAACCATCGTTGGCTAATCGGACGGCTGCGGTAGCAACTGCTGTAACCTGTTTTATACCCATTGATGTAGTCAGATATTTAAACCGTCTTATTGCTTCAACGGCGCGTATTTTACCTTCAGGATTAAGTTTACCCGTAGTTGATATGCCAACGCCAAGACTGCAAATTAGTTTTTCATTATAAAAATAAGCTGGTGATCTTGCGGCGCCGTCAAAAACCACTAAACGCACCGAGCTTGATCCCACATCGATAACGGCGACTTTTGAAAGATGTCTTTCATCAAGCTGTGGTAGAAGCGGTTTCTGACTAGGATTCCAGATGCGGTTAGTTGAAAAAGAAGGCCTAAGCATCGGTTTACTCGTGATTCCCAATTACAGTTTAGAGCTATGCAGCTAGAAATACTTTTGGTCAATCGAAGTCAGTAGTAAATTCCGAAAGTATATTTTTTGCAAATGCTCGCGTTAGAGGGCGCCCTTCCGCTAAAGAAATCTTATCAGCCCGGTCAACAAAACGTCTCGTAGCTTCATAGGACCGCTCAAGCCGCGCTATAAGATAATTCAAAACTTTCGGTGAGGGAAATAACTGCCTATCCGCAAATTGCTTTGCTAAAAGCGCAGCGAAAAGCCGGTCATCAGGAGCATCTAGTAGAACTTGAGAAGTTCCTTCAATACGAGATGCGAGATCTGGCAAAGCGATAGGCCAAGTATTTGCGTTGCCGATACCGGTCATCAAGAGGCAAGAGCTATTTTGGTGTAATAAATTGTGCGTGTGAAATAAAGCTATTTCTAACTCTTTGATCCCAGCTATTTTATGCACGTCTTCGACAACCAGGTTAGTTCCTGAAACCTCGTCCGGAAAGCTAAGGTCCATGGCTGATATGATCCTGGCGCCGCTCATTTTTGCCCAAATATGCGCGAGGTGTGTTTTGCCTGAGGATCTTGGCCCAGACAAAACAAATTTTTTTGATGGCCAACGTTCCCAATCCTCAATAAAGTGAACGGCTGTCTTATTGCTCTTAGAAACAAAGAAATCGCTACCGTCATGAGATATTATGCTTGGTAAATCAAAGGTTAGCTGAGCCGCCATTATACTTCATCATCTTTGGCCATTTTACCTTTGTAAAGTGGTCCTGACGTGTATTGACTTGCTCCAAAGCGCACCAAAACGCCAATACTCGCTGCAAAAGGAACTGCAATAAGCATACCCACAAACCCAAAGATAGCACCAAAAACAGAAAGTGCTAGAAGTAACCAAACAGGATGCAATCCAACAGAGCCACCCACAAGTTTTGGTGTAAGGTAATTCCCCTCAACTAGTTGCCCTAGAAAAAATATGGAAGCTATAATAGCCAGCTTATCCCACTCTCCCCAAAACTCAAAAATTCCAAGCCCCAATGCTAAAGCACCTCCCATTAGAGAACCAAGGTAGGGGATAAATGTAACAAGCCCTGCGAAAAAACCAACTGCAACGCCAAAACTTAATCCTGCCATCCAAAGTGAGAAGGCGTAATATATTCCAAGAATAAGGCAAACTGAGCCCATACCCCGAACAAAGGCGGATAAGGTTGCATCGATTTCTTTTGCAAGTTGCCGAATGTAGTCTGCATGGTCGCGTGGTAATAGTGCATCGATGCGTTGGACTATTTTATCCCAATCCAGCAACATATAAACTGTAACTACAGGTACAATCACGATTAAAACGAGAATATTAATAAGCGACACGGCTGAAGACATTAACGTTCCAAGAAGATTTTGACCAAAGTTCTTGAAAAGTTCTTCAGCGCGTGGCCGGATAAATGCGGCAATATCCTCCAAGGAATTTTGTAAATCAAGATTTTCCCCGATGGATGAGGGTAATAAGGTTATGAGTCGTGTTTCGATTTCCATAACTTTTTCGTGAGAGAAACTAAACGATGTAAGTGCACTAAGCTGATTCAGTATAATACTAAACGCAAAAACAGTTAGCGGCATTATGGTAACAAGTGCAGTTATGAAAATAACAAGAGTAGCTGTTTTTCTGCCGAGCCCTTTCGTCTCCAGGAGATCAGCAATTGGATCAAGCAGATATGCGATAATAGCGCCTAAAATAAAAGGCAGAAGCACATCATTCAAAAGCCAAAATATCCCAATAAAAACAATTGCGACGATACTCCAGTATAATGTTTGCTGTCGTGCTGGAAGGGCCATAGGGATCCTATAATAGCTCTTTCAGACAATCTGTCTCAAATGGGGGTGGGATGCAACCTTTTGGCTCTGGAAGCAGATTTTAGGCCATAGTTTACACTGGGCTAGCTTATTGTCACTTTTTAGAATTAAGGGTAATTAGTCCTCAAGTTTAAACCATGAGGATGCACTATGCGCCTGTCCAAATACTTTTTACCTGTGCTGAAGGAAAACCCTTCCGAGGCTCAGATTGTAAGCCACCGCCTAATGCTTCGCGCGGGCATGATAAAGCAATCCAGCGCAGGGATTTATTCTTGGTTACCACTGGGTTTCAAAGTTTTACGTAAACTCGAAGAATTGGTGCATGAAGAACAAATCAGCGCAGGCCATATTCCTATGCTAATGCCAACAATACAATCTGCAGATCTCTGGCGAGAAAGCGGTCGGTACGAAGCCTATGGTCATGAAATGCTTCGGGTTAAGGACCGCCACAAACGCGAAATGCTCTATGGCCCAACAAATGAAGAACTTATAACCGATATTTTCCGTACACATGTTGGCAGTTACAAAGATCTTCCTATGACGCTGTATCATATACAATGGAAGTTCCGTGATGAAATCCGCCCGCGCTTTGGTGTGATGCGTGGGCGTGAGTTCTTCATGAAAGATGGATATAACTTTGATATAGACTTCGAGAGCGCGCTACACTCGTACAACCGCCATTTCGTGAGTTATCTGCGTACCTACGAGCGCATGGGGTTACAGGCCCTACCTATGCGCGCAGAAAGTGGACCAATCGGTGGTGAAAATACCCACGAATTCCTAGTACTGGCGGAAACAGGAGAGTCTGAGGTGTTTTATGATAGTGCTATAGCTGACTTGCGGATCGCAGATCGGAAAGTTGATTATAAAAATTGGGATGACTGCGCAATGATATTGAAGGAGTGGACCACTCCTTATGCGCGGACAGTAGAGACTCATGACGAAGCACTTTTTTCCCAAATTCCCGAAGAGCGCCAGAGAAAAAGCCGCGGTATTGAAGTTGGTCAAATTTTTTATTTTGGCACAAAATACTCTGAAGCGATGGACGCAAAAGTCGTAACTGAAAGTGGTGAGGGCGTCCCAGTTCATATGGGTAGCCACGGCATTGGAGTTTCACGTTTAGTTGGCGCGATAATTGAAGCATCTCACGATGAGAATGGGATTATTTGGCCTGAAAGTGTGACGCCCTTTCACTGCGGTATAGTGAACCTTAAGCAAGGTGATGAGGAAACTGATAGTGTTTGTGATACGCTTTATAGGGGCCTAAGGGTTTTGGGTTTGGATCCGCTCTATGATGATAGGTATGAACGCGCTGGCGGAAAGTTTGCGACCATGGATCTTATCGGTCTTCCGTGGCGTTTGACCGTTGGTCCGCGGGGACTCAAGAATGGAGTGGTTGAGTTGACTTCACGAAGCACTGGAGTGAGTGAAGAAATGCCCGTGGAATCCGCCTTACAGAGATTAGCGGAAATCTATCTAAAAGTTTGATCAAAGAATATGCCAACTGGCCTCGGTGTACATCGTGAGAAATTGGTCCTTTGACTTTACGTCCATTAGTTTTCGCTAGAAAGGGAGTCAAACCTTCGATCTTTTACTTAATAACTTACAATTTGTTAAAAGGATTTAGCACGAAGATCCACGTTAACGTATGCTTAGACAAGTTTTTGTAATCTCGTCATATTTATTTCAAATCAAACCATTAAGCAAAAAAACAGGTAGGATTATATGTATTACCCATCTAAAGCTTATTAAAAAGTCTTTTGCATATCACTTCTCTTTAGCCGAACATGAAACTTGATTTCTAAATCGATTTAAAGTGTAATTTATTGGTGTAATTTAATGAAGGTGTAAGTTTTGGCTAAAATAATAACCTTCGCAAACGTTAAAGGTGGAACAGGTAAATCGACACTATGCGTAAATTTAGCTGCTGCGCTCGGTAGTTTTGGATATACTCTGTCCGTTATTGATGCTGATCAACAAAACTGTGCCTTTGATTGGATAAATGCTTCCAATGATCAAAATTTAAAAAAAGTTGATTTATATCAACATTCTGAAATTCAAGATCTCAAAAAATTAACTACCGATTTTGTACTGGTTGATACCCAAGGTAGCTTAACAAGAGAGATGGCAGACTATCTTGCCGTATCCTCACTTATTGTTACTCCTTGCAAAGTTTCACGTGATGATATCGTTGGCCAAGGCTGGGTTGAAATTTTCTTGAAACAAATGGGCATAAACGCTGCGCTTATCCCATTGTTAACGGTTTTAAACGGAGTAAATAAAAGGAGTTCCATTCTCTTCCATATTATTGCTCAGCTAAAAAAAGATGGCATACTTACGGCCCAGACCACGATTAGCCAACGAGTTTGTTTCGCAGAGACTAATGTGAACAGAGTCTCCGTCATTGGATATAATAAGATCGCAACTTTAGAAATAAATTCATTAACAGAAGAAATATTGTCACTATTAAGTAAGGAGTAGAGGGATTGTGCCCAAAAAATTTGATGAAATATCACCTAAGGTGATTTCAGAAAAGAAATTTAATAAACTGCTTGAATCGCTACCTAGCACTAACATCGAAAAAAATACCGCAAAAAAAAGCGACCCAGGAGAAAAAGTAGCCGAAGCCGAAGAAAATTTAATTCAAAAGAAGAATTTGGCGGAAAAGCGACCCAACGCCCAAAGAAAAAAAAGTGAATATCAACCACAGAAAGTGGAATTAAGCTCTAAACGTTCCCAGATCTTAGATGTTTTTGTCTACGAGTGCGATCGTTTGCGCTTTGGAATTCCTGTTCAATATGTCACTGAAATCACCAATGACTTCGGTGCCATTTCACCGCTGAATAATTTCATAAGGGCGTGCACCGGAACTTTCCAATATAGGGGTAGACTTCTGCCGATATTTGATAGTGAAAGTTGTTACCTAAGAACTGAAGATAATTTCAAGGAAAAAAATACGCTGTGTCATAGCGAGGTGCCGGATGTAATCATCGCTTTAGACTACGAAGGCGTAATGTTCGCAATGACTATGCAAAGTCATATCGGAATTGTTGGGGTGGAAATACCTCAAAAAAATATCCTTGAAAACGGATCAAATAATTCTGATGAAAGTGATCTTCTTCTAGAAATTGTTGGATATGAAGATCAAAACTTATATATTTTCTCGCCGCAAAAAATAGCTCGGTTGGTTTCAAGGGAACTGAAAAATCAAATTGTAGTGGGCGCGGGAAATCCTGAAGGAAAGATTTCTGGGGAGTCGGAAACTGGTGCAGGCCAAGAAATCGATTTTATGCTAGCTCTGATAAAAAACAGCACACTTGCAATAGAAATCACT
The DNA here is from genome assembly GCA_902633655.1 of Paracoccaceae bacterium. GTDB lineage: Bacteria > Pseudomonadota > Alphaproteobacteria > Rhodobacterales > Rhodobacteraceae > LFER01. The sequence goes on along the minus strand of CACPHA010000012.1, from coordinate 4,462 downwards.
AAGGTTTTAGAGGTAATTGAAGGTTTTGAGGTCACACCTCTTTATAAAGTTTCCGATTACATCCGTGGACTGATAAATTTACGTGGTCAAGTTTTGGCATGCATAGATTTAGCGCAATACTTAGGATATGATTTTACAGTTTTAGACGAGCGTAATAAATTTATCGTAGTGCACGTTGATGCAATTGAATTTGCACTTTGTATAGACGATACTGTAGGAATTGAGGCTCTTAACCCATCGAATTTCCAGAGTTCCGAAAAAGTTTTTAAAAGTGAAATTAATCAATATTTTCCAGATTTTGTCGAGCAGAATGGTCAAGTAAAACTGATTTTCAAGCCAGAATTATTCATAAAGGAGCCCGACTTGTTGCAATATAAATAAAATAAAAAATTATTGTAATGATTTCACAGCGCGGTAGTCTCGAAGGGACATTAATTGGGAGTGTAGTAATATGATTGCAAAGACTAACAGACTCAGGTTCAATATTACCGCCAAGATTTTGATCCTGGTCCTTAGCATTGCAATCCTTCTGGCTTCCTTTGGGGCCTATTCTGTCTACGTAATAAATTCAATGGGCATGAAGACTCAAAGGCTCGATCGGATCGAAAGCGCTCTGGAAACGCGAATTAACAATATGAATACTGTTAGAGTAGAATCCGCCAATATGACTAGCGCTGCGGCACTAACTTTATTGCTTGCGGGCACAGATGCGACGAAACAGCAAGTAAATGGATTTAATAGCGTTGTTAAAGATGCGAATGCAAAAATGGAGCAGGGTCTTAAGGAATTAGAAGAAGCCATTAAAACGATAAAGGCGATAGTTCCAAAATCTGGGCTAAAGGCAAAAAAAGATGCGCAAAAGTCACAAAATGCGCAACGCTGGTATGATCGGTTTATAACTCCGCCGATAGGTTCTCAATCTATGGCAATTTACAAAAGGCTCAATTCGTCCCTTGTGATGTTACGATCGGAATATAATACAATTTCTGACAATCAGCAGGGAGTAATTCAAGCAATACTAGCATATAATGCTCACGCAATGACAGCCGATAAAGAGCGGCGTGTGCAGAAAAAAGATTTTCGAGATAAGTTGGCGAGTTTGAATAAAAAAATTGCAAACGCCAATAGTAGGTTGGAAACTTCACAAAAAGAATTGGGACAAAAAAACGAAAATTTATTCAGAGATATTGCTCAAGCAAGGAAACTAGCCTTTTCCTCGATGGAAACGGCACAAAGCCAATCGTTATACGTAACTTTAATTGTTGGAGTTGCATCAACATTACTTGCACTTACATTCGGCTTACTTCTGACGGCGGGAATCCGACAAAAATTGCGTGATGCTAATTTGGCAGTGGAAGCAATCACGCAGGGGGATCTCACGGTCGAAATAACGACTAGAGGCAATGATGAAGTCAGCGCTTTATTAAATTCAACAAACGAAATGCGGGAAAAAATAGTTGAGGTAATATCCGCAATGAGCCTTGTTATTGACAAAATTTCCGAAAATTCTTCGAAATTGGAAACTACAGCTGAGCAAGTTTCTGATGGTACGAGCCAGCAAGCTAGTTCAGTTCAGCAAACATCTGCTTCAATGGATGAAATGGCCAACACAATTAATGAAAATGCAAAAAATGCTACTGAAACGGATGGGACAGCAAAATTACTGGCAGAAAATGCAAGTGTTTGTTCGCAGTCTATGGCGAAGACGTCTGAAGCGATGGGTGATATTTTTGAAAGAATAGCTATTGTCGGAGAAATTACTCGAAAAATAGAATTATTAGCCTTAAATGCGTCAGTTGAAGCAGCGCGTGCTGGGGAGCATGGGAAAGGTTTTGCAGTTGTAGCATCGGAAGTATCAAAATTGGCAGAGCTTAGTAAAGATGCAGCATCGGATATCCAAAAATCTTCAACGGAAGGTAAACAATTAGCGGATGAAACCAACCAAATGCTCGATGAACTTTTACCTGAAATCGAGAAAACACAAACGCTAGTACAGAATATTACGGCCTCATCTAATGAACAAGCCGTCGGCGCTGAGCAAATAAATGGAGCAATCAAAACCTTGGACGATGTGATCCAACAAAATGCAGTTGCATCCTCAAACTTATCTAGTTCAGCTAATGAACTCGCGCAAATAGTACCGGACCTAGAAGGTCTGATCCACCAGTTTAAAGTTGCTCAAGAGATTGAAGGTGAGGCTGATAACACCTCTACCGAATACGTCGACAAGAACAAAAGTCATGACCAGTCCGCATTGAAAAAAGATGAAAGAAAAGAAGAATTAAAGGAAAGTGATGATTTTGGCAGATATTAAAGGATTAAGCTGGGATTAGTTAACTACATGCTGGAAAGTTTAACATCCGCCCTCAAAGAATGGCCATCAGACACTTCAAAGGAGACGCTATCGGCAACCCCGGAATTAGAAGCTATAATTGGAGCACTGATCGCTAAGGCAGACTTGATTTTAGGATATATACCAGAACTGGATAATCCGAGCGCGGAATACGAAGGCCTGTACGATACTGCGTATTCAGACAGTCACTATATCTCTGGATTTGGTCGTATTATTGGGTGCAAAAAAATTGTTCATCTTGGAATGTTATCTGAGTTAATTACCGAAGGGGCTAGGCAACTACAAACTTACTCTGAACATTCAATGCTTTATTTGTTTGGATTATTAATAAGAAAATTACAATCTATGTTAGAAGACTTATTATCCAACAAATCAACCGATATCGATATTTCTGACATAGTAAATGAGGCTGCAATTTATTTGGCAGAACCAATATCTGGATTGGTGGAAAAGCTGGAGCAAAAACGTAAAGACAGAATTGCAAATAAAGAAATTGTAAAGCCAGATAAAATTACATCATCGCCAAAGATAAGTACCTCAACAACTGCGATTCAAAATGAATATGAAGTGGAAGAAGACGAAATTCTGAATATTCCGGCTGATAAGATTGGGTTGATTAGCGATTTTTGTGAAGAAGCCTGGGAAAGTCTTCAAGCAAGTGAAAATCTTCTAATTGAATTGGAAAATAACCCCACTTCTAATGAGCTTGTTAATGAACTTTTTCGAGCGGTTCATACTGTAAAGGGAGGCGCAAGATTAATTGAGATAAGGAAAATTGAGGAACTTTCTCATGAACTTGAGACCATGTTAGATTTAGTGCGATCAGGAGATTTATCACTTAACGCTAGCCTCATCGATCTTGCCCTTGACTGTATAAAAAGGATTAATCGGATTACTGAAGAGGTAGCGGGAAGAGGCCCGATCAAAACGGTCATTAATGATTTAATTCATAGACTAAAGACAGATCCACAAGGTAAAAAAACTAATGTTGTTCCTGCTCAATTTTCTGGATTAGAGTCAAAATTAGAACCTGATTTAGCTGAGAATAGAAAAACAACGCCAGTACCTGGTTCAACAAGAGGGACTAGTGTAGTTCGTGAAGATTCAATAAAAGTGTCGGCTGAAAAATTAGATAGCGTCCTTAATTCATCATCCGAAGTTTATATCACTCGAATCAAATTAGATAATGATCAACGATTATTAACCGAGGCTTTATCAAAAATAGAAACGGATATTTCTTGTTTAGGCAAAGAATTGTCCAGTTTAAAAATTCATGCAGAGCTATCCAGTGTATTTCCCTCCAAAGTGAAAGGCAGTACCCCTATTGCTAATTTAAAAAATGGATCTGCTTCGAGTATCCTAGGAATTTCAGAAAATCTCAGCAATTGCCATAATGATTTGGCTGTTAATACCGAAAGATTATCTATCCATAACCGAGATGTACAAAAAAACATCGAAGATTTAGATGTTTTGAGCGCCCGCTTGCAAAGCGGTGCAATGAACTTCAGGATGGTGCCTATTGCAAATTTGTTCAATAGGTTTCCAGCTCAGGTAAGAGATATTGCCCGTCAGATTGGAAAACGCGTTGATCTCCAAATAAGCGGCTCTGATACCGAACTAGATAAAATTCTTATTAATCAACTTGCCGATCCATTACTTCATTTAATCAGAAACTCTATCGATCACGGAATAGAAAACCCGGAGGAGAGGATTGCAAAGGAAAAGCCGGAAGTGGGTGAAATAAAGCTTAAAGCCTATTATATGGGATCAAACGCAATAATTGAAATTCAGGATGATGGAAAAGGAATTGATCCTCAGACTATACTTTTAAAAGCTATTGAGAAAGGCCTAGTATCAAAGGCACAAAGTGTTGACTTAAACGAAAAAGAGATTTTTGATTTTATTTTTGAGCCAGGCTTTTCGTCGGCGGAAATAGTGACTGAATTGTCTGGAAGAGGAGTTGGAATGGATGTCGTTAAGACATCCATAAACCAGATGCAGGGGTCCATAAAAATAGAAAGTATAGTTAGCGCTGGAACCAAGGTTACCCTTCGTTTGCCGCTCACTCTTGCAGTAGTCGGCATTTTATTAGTGGCCGAAAATGGTTAC
>CACPHA010000011.1 GCA_902633655.1 Paracoccaceae bacterium | reverse complement strand
AAATGCCAGGGGTGGAGAACCTATGAAAATGTCGTTGGGTTTAACCCCTAAAACTTCTTTTGCGTAGCCATCTGCGATAATAAGTAGATCACGATGAAAATGCATTGTTGCTTTCGGCTCGTCTGTTGAACCAGATGTAAAACCTAAAAGGGCTACATCATCGCGTCCAGTTCTAACGGTGTCGAAGCCAACCGGTTTTTCAAGCGCCAGCCGATCAAGTTCCGCATCATGGTTAGAGCTTCCATCAAAACCAACCACTGTCCGTAGTGAATTAGAGGTCTTTGCGCATTCCAGTAACTCATCAATCAGTCTTGTGTCGGAAAGTGCGTATGAAATCTCGGCCTTTTCGATGTATTTCTTAAGTTCACCCGCCCTGAGCATTGGCATTGTATTCACAACAACTGCACCAGCTTTAGTTGCAGCGAGCCAGCATGCTACCAAGGCAGGATTATTTGCTGACCGAATTAGTACCCTATTTCCGGGAACTACGCCTAGATCATCCTTCAAAACATGTGCTACTCGATTGGTCCAATCTGCCAACTCTTTGTATGTACGCTGACGCCCGTTGCCAATTAGGGCCGTGTGATCGCCGAAACCCTTTTCAACCATGGCATCCGTCAGCTCATAGCCTGCATTGAGTTTTTCAGGATATCGAAAGCTTTCTAACTTGAATTCTGGTAAAAGGCTCGCCGCTGGCAAATTGTCACGGGCGAATGTATCAATATGCGCACTTTTCCCTAACATCAAATCCCTCCATTAAAGTTGCTCAAAGACTGGCGGGCGATAATAATTTTTTGAACATCACTGGCGCCTTCGTAAATCCGCAATGCTCTAATTTCGCGATAAAGCTGTTCAACTGGCATTCCTGAGCGAACGCCATCACCTCCAAAAAGTTGAACAGCTTTGTCGATCACTTTTTGGGCTTGTTCAGTTGAAAAGAGCTTGGCCATTGCAGCCTCTCGAGAAATGCGTGAGGCTCCATTGTCTTTGGCCCAAGCGGCGCGATAAATTAGCAAAGCAGCCGCATCGATATTCAGGGCCATATCTGCGATATGGCCTTGGACCATCTGTAAATCGAATAAAGGTGCGCCTTGCACGTGGCGAGTTTTTACCCTGGTCAGCGCCTCATCAAACGCCCGTCTTGCAAATCCAAGTGCCGCAGCGGCAACGGTTGGACGAAATACATCAAGTACAGCCATAGAAATTTTAAAGCCTTCACCGAGCTCACCAATTAGGGCGGATTTGGGTATGCGGCAGTTATTAAACCTCAGGGTGGCGAGGGGGTGAGGTGCTATGGTTTCTAGCCGTTCTACAATCTCGAAACCCAATGCATCTGGTGTAACTAAAAAAGCACTTAAACCCCTAGCCCCAGGACCCTCGCCGGTTCTAGCAAAGACTGTATATAGGTCCGCTATGCCTCCGTTGGATATCCAAGTCTTTTCACCATTCAATACATATTCATTACCGTCTCCTTTAGCTGTCATAGAAGAATTTGCGACATCTGAACCTGAACCTGGTTCAGTAAGTGCAAAAGCTGAAATTGCTTGGCCCGATTTTGTTTTAGGAAGCCAATAAGCTTTTTGATCATCGTTACCAAAAAGTGTAATCGCGCCTGTTCCAAGCCCCTGCATGGCAAAACTAAAATCTGCGAGACCGCTGTGACGGGAAAGGACTTCACGGGCGAGACAAAGTTTTCTTACGTCAAATCTACCGTTTTCACTTGCAGTGGGACGGAGTACGCCGGCTTCGCCTAGCGTTTTGACCAATTCCTGGCAAGCAACATCGATATTGCTATGATCAACGCTTAGTCCTTTTGCGACCTCTTCTACTTTTTCAGCCCAGGTACGGTGATCGTTCCCAAAAAAGGGCCATTCGACAAAGCTTCGATCAGCCATCAATCCCCCTTAAACAGTGGTTTCTCTTTGGCAGTAAACGCTTCATAGGCGCGGCGAAAATCTTTACCTTGCATACAAATTGCCTGAGCTTGTGCTTCGGCCTCAATGGCCTGCTCGAGGCTCATCGACCACTCTTGCGAAAGCATTGTCTTTGTCATTGAATTGGCAAATGTAGGCCCGCTGACAATTCGCCCTGCAAGCTTTAAAGCCTCTGCTTCAAGCTCGTCTGTTGATACAACGCGATTGAAAAATCCCCAAGACAAACCTTCGTCAGCCAACATTGCACGACCGGAATAGAGCAGGTCTGCTGCCCGTGTTTGGCCAATTATACGAGGAAGGATCGCACAAGCGCCCATATCGCAGCCAGCTAGCCCAACACGATTGAATAGAAAGGCAGTTTTTGCTTCAGGCGTGGCAAGACGTAGATCGGAGGCCATCGCCATGATGGCACCTGCACCGGCGCAAACCCCATCAACAGCTGCAATAATAGGTTTGCCGCAACCAATCATTCCCTTTACGAGGTCCCCCGTCATGCGAGTGAAGGCTAAAAGCTCTTTCATAGACATACCTGTTAGAGGCCCGATTATATCGTGAACATCGCCCCCAGAAGAAAAATTCCCACCATTTGGAAGGATGACTACGGCGTGGATATCCTCATCGTATACAATAGCGCGAAACCAGTCACGTAGTTCCGCATAGCTGTCGAATGTAAAGGGGTTCTTTCGTTCAGGTCTCTCATGCGCGATACGTGCGATGCCATCTTCAACATAACAGCGAAAATATTTGGGTTTAAAAGGTTTCATTTTTGCTCCTGTACTGAAATCGCCTTTTCTAGAGAGCCGGTAAGAGCTTTTGCCTCGTCTGAAGTTAGGCCCTTAAAAAGGTCGTTAATCCAGTTCTCATGATACTCTGCTAAGCAAGAAAAGACCGCCTGACCCTTAGGTGTCAGGCGGGCAAGGTGAGCGCGACGATCACCCGGCATAGCCGTTCTTAACGCCAACCCTTCCTCCGTTAAACGATCTAAAATGCCCGTAACATTTCCATTCGATACCTTCAGGTGGGTGGAGAGTTCGCTCATCTTTAAACCCTCAGGATAGCGAAATAAAGCGGCTAAAACATCGAAGCGGGGAAGAGTAGTTCCGTGATCTGCTTTCAGTCTTCTTCTCAGCTCAGCCTCAATTCCAGAACTAAGCTTTAAAAGTCTGAGCCAGAGCCTTAAGCGTGTTTTTGTGTCCTTTTCTTTTTTGTAGATAGAGTTCTGCTTCATATCTCACCGCCGGAAACGGAGAGCGCATGGCCATTAATGGCGGCTGCTCCCGGCGATGCGAGAAAAAGCGCGGTAGCAGCCACTTCATTCGGAGAAATTAAATCTCCTCTTGGATTACCGGACGCCACTTTTGCCGTTGCCAATTCCCGCGTCATATCAAATCGCTGCATTAATCCTTTTATAGCATTTTCGGCAAGATTGGTATCCGTGAAACCTGGGCAAATTGCATTGCAGGTACCGTTCTTTTTGGCGATATCCAGAGCAACGGACCGCACTAGGCCTAGTACACCATGTTTTGCAGCGGTATACGCTGGAACCGAAGCATTTCCTTTTAGAGAAACTGTAGAGGCAATAGCAATTAGTCGAGAAACAGTTGGATTAACCCGCAAAGCTTGACGAAATGTTAGGAACGTGCCCGTCAAATTTACATCAAGTGTTGCTTTCCAGTCTTGAAGAGAGAGACTTGCAACTCTTCCTGACACCCCATAGCCCGCGTTTGCAATAACAATGTCATAAGACGTATCGAAAAGTGCTTCTACATCCGCCTCTATGGTTATATCCGCACGTTTATAGGCCATGCGGTCTTTTGCCGTTCTCTCAAGAACGTTTTGACGGCGTCCGGCGATCACAACTTTATCGCCATTTTCATAGAACGCACAGGCGATTGCATTACCAATGCCGGTTCCCCCTCCGGTTACCAAAACTCGTCTCATGCGCTTAAAGCCTCGGCCTCACGATCAGCAAGTCTCCATGTTTGATCACGCCCTGCCAGATATGGTAGCGGCCAATCTGGTGCTACTCTGTCCCCAATCTTTGAGGCTTCACGCAGTGTCCAATAAGGGTCAGAAAGATGAGGTCGCCCTACTGCCACCAGATCAGCGCGACCTGCCATCAGAATTGAGTTGGCATGGTCAGCCTCATAAATATTGCCCACCGCGATAGTCTTAAGATTAGCTTCGTTTCGAATACGATCGCTGAAGGGTGTCTGAAACATTCGGCCGTAAACTGGCTTTGCATCTATAGATGTTTGGCCTGCGGAGACATCGATGACGTCAGCACCCGCATTTGCAAAAGCCTGAGCAATAATAACGGCATCTTCCGGAGTAATACCATCTTTATCCAACCAGTCGTTAGCAGATATCCGAACGGACATTGGCTTATTTATTGGCCATTCGGCCCTCATGACGGAAAAAACCTCCAGCGGCCAGCGCAGACGATTATCCAGTGACCCGCCGTATTTATCACTCCTTATGTTTGAAGCCGGGGAGATAAAGGATGAAAGCAGGTAACCATGGGCAGCATGCAACTCTATCATGTCAAATCCTGCTCTATCAGCCATGGATGCTGATGCCGCAAACTGAGCCTTTACTTCATTCATTTCATCACGGGTGATTTCACGCGGTACTGCGTTCTCGTTGGACCAGCTAATCGCAGAAGCACTAATAATTCCCCAATTCTTTTCTGGCAATGGGGCATCCATTTTTTCCCATCCCAACTGAGTAGAGCCTTTTCGGCCAGAATGGCCAATTTGGCAACACACTTTGGCATCGCTTTCGCTATGTATAAAGTCTGTCAATCGACGCCATGCTGATTCGTGTTCAATTGTATATAGACCAGGGCAACCTAGCGTAATACGGCCCTCAGCGGAAACACAGGTCATTTCGGTAAAAATTAACCCCGCGCCGCCCTTTGCCCTTTCGCCGTAATGGACGAGGTGCCAATCGGTGACGCATCCATCCTTCGCCTTATATTGTGCCATAGGTGAAACCACGACACGGTTTTTCAAGGACATTTTCCTAAGAGATATCGGCGCAAACATAGGCGCACGAAGCGGTGCATTTGTGTTAACTCCCGACTGCTTCATGAACCAGCGTTCCGCCCCTTCAAGCCAGCCTTTGTCCCGGGCGCGCAGATTTTCATGACTTATCCGCTGACTGCGGGTGAGCATTGAGTAATTTAGTTGTACCGGATCAAGATTTAGATAACGCTCTACCCGCTCAAACCACTCCATGGAATTACGCGCGGCAGATTGAAGTCGAAGTACTTCAAGTCTGCGCTCGTCTTCGTAGCGCTGAAAGGATGATACCATATCTTGCTCGGAGTGTAGGCAGTCTGCAAGTGCAACCGCTGATTCCAGCGCCAATTTCGTGCCAGATCCAATGGAAAAATGTGCTGTAGCAGCTGCATCTCCTAAGAGCACGACATTTTCATGGCTCCATTTTTCGCATAAAACTCTCGGAAACCTGATCCACGCAGATCCACGAACGTGGTGTGCATTTGTCATTAATGTGTGATCTTTGAGATGATCCTTGAAAATATTTTCGCATATGGAGATACTTTCGGCTTGGCTCATTTTTCCAAAGCCAAAAGCATCGAACGTATCCTGAGAGCATTCGACGATAAATGTCGCCGTTTGATTATCAAACTGATAGGCGTGAGCCCAAATCCAACCGTTGTCTGTTTCTTCAAAAATGAAAGTAAAGGCATCATCAAAACGCTGTTCTGTCCCTAACCAGACAAATTGGCAATGGCGGAGATCGATCTCGGGTTTAAAAGTATCCTCATAGAGAAGGCGAGTTGCTGAATTTAAACCATCGCTTGCAACTACAAGATCATATGATTCTTTATAACTCTCAGCACTTTCAATCTCTGTTTCAAAATGTAGTTGAATCTCCAGCTCCCGCGCACGTGCTTGTAGCAGCATCAAAAGACGTTTACGTCCTATTCCACAAAACCCATGACCAGATGAAACGAGATGTTCACCCTTGTGGTGTAAAGCAATATCGTCCCAGTAGGCGAAATGATTTTTAATAGCTTCTGCACTTTTAGGATCATTAACGGTAAGATTTTCAAGCGTCTCGTCGGATAGGACAACACCCCACCCAAATGTGTCATCAGATTTATTTCTTTCAATTACTGTGATGTCATGGGTGGGATCACGTAGCTTCATCGAAATGGCGAAATATAATCCGGCAGGCCCACCACCCAAGCAAGCAATTCTCATGAAAAAACTCCATCGATACTCTCCACAAAAGTATCACATGAATACATTATTTCAAACATAAAGTTTTAAGTTTGAAATAAGTATGATTTATGTTTCCTTACAGTGATATTGGCACTACTTTTTAGTTATTCTTTCCTCAATGTTCCCCGTTCAACGATTTCACATGGAAAGATAAGCGCCTCTGGCTCCTTGTTGGGTTCCAGCAGTATTTCCTCAACGAGGTCCACAGATGCTTTTATGATCTTTTTGACTGGCTGCCTAATGGTGGTGAGGTCAAAGCTTTGCCAGCCAGACATTTGCATATCATTTAAACCTATGATTCCGATGTCTTTGGATGGTTTGAGCCCGTGCGTATGCATAGCCGAGAGTGCTCCAATCGAAAGTATGTCGTCACCGCAGAAATAGGCCTCCGCGGGCTTTTCAGAAAGCTCCTCAAGCATGATAATTCGCCCAGCTTCAAAGGAATACCCTGCAGAATAACGCGCTCTAGCTTTAATCGCGGGGTGTAATACGACTTCCTCCATAAAGCCACGATGCCGATCTTGGGCTGAGGTGGATCCTTCAGGGCCGCCAAGATAGCCGATACTTTTGTATTCCCTAGCAATGAGTGTTCTTGCCGCCATCCGACCACACTCGATGTTGTCGATGCCAACAACATGTACTTTGGGAAAGGAGTCAAAGCGGCCAAATGTGTGAATTACTGGAATATCAGAATCGTTAAAAGCGCTTGCAAAGCTCGTAGGCAGGGTGGATGAGGCAACTACGATAGCGTCAACCGAATATTGCCTCAGCATCAGAAGTGAATTTTCAGGCTCGACTTCGTCAGACAGATTTACAATGAGCGGCCTTAATCCCCTCTCTTGCAGAGTCTTAGTAAAAAGATCAAATACCTCGAGAAAGATTGGATTTTGAAAGTTGTTTGACACTAGGCCAACAAGCTTTGTGCGTCCTGTTGTTAATGAGGAGGCAAGCGCATTAGGAGAATATCCTAATTTTTGCGCAGCCAGCTCAACTTTTCGCCGCATTCGTTCCGATACTGAAGCTCCCTCGGTAAAGGTGCGGGACACTGCTGAACGAGATACGCCGGCAAGTTCAGCAACATCCTTCAACGTAGGTGTCATTTTTTTGCCCACCTAAATTTACGATAAACAGGGCCTGATGACTTACCTCCGCGGGTCAATTGTGGCTCCTCAGTTAAGCATAATTAGTGAAAAGTGTCTGAATAACTTCCCGTGCCGCCATTTTGACCGGATGATGGGTATCCTTAAGAATTTGAACGCGATCGAAGCGAAATGGATCAAGAGAAACAGCATCTTTTAGTGCTGACCCAAATGCCATGCGAAGCTCAGTACCAATATTGAATTTGCAGATGGAACTATAGCGCGAAAGATGTTTGCGTTGTTCTACGGGCACTCCTGAGCCACCGTGAATAACTAACGGCAAATTTGTGCAGGCGCCAATTTTGTAAATTAGGTCTTCGTCCAATCCACCCTCTTTTTTCTGTTGTAGATGTACGTTGCCGACAGATACCGCAAGCGCATCAACTCCTGTCTCGCGGGCAAATTTTGCGGCCTCGATCGGATTTGTTCCATTCGAAATTTCTCCATTCACATATCCAACAAATCCAATTTCACCCTCGCAGGAAATTCCCGCTTTATGGGCCATTTCAGAAATAGCTGCAGTTTCGTCAATATTTTGGGCAAGTGGTTTACGCGATCCATCGAACATTAAAGAGGTAAAGCCGCTTTCTAATGCCATTTTGCATTCGCCATGCGTATAACCATGGTCGAGGTGAGCGACTACTGGTACTGAGGCCTGCTCGGCAAGAAAACGGAACATTTTACCCAAAATAGGAAGGGGTGTGTGCTCTCTACAACTGGGCCCTGATTGCAAAATCAAAGGTGCGTTTTCTTCTTCTGCGGCCTCCACAAACGCCCGCATATCTTCCCAGCCTAGTGTAACCATGCCTGCGACTGCGTAACCCTTTGCCAAGGCTGGTTGTAGAACATCACTAAGAGTGGCGACACTCATCTAAATTTTGCAATCATGTCTTTTATGCCAGGGATGGTTTCCACCTGGTAGGCATGTGTCGGTTGAAAATACTGTACCAAAGATCGCTGTGTTAGTCCTCCAAGAATTGTGAAATAATACATCTCATAGCCTGGCAGAACAGCGCAAGGGTGGTACCCATTATCAATACAGATAGTCGACCCTTCTATAATGTGATAGGCATCACCCGGTTTGTTATCGGTCCTTTGTAACATTTGAAGGCCTGATCCCCACTTAGGCTTAAAGCGAAAATTATAGGTTTCATCATGACGTGTTTCATCTGGCAAACGGTTGGTATCATGTTTGTGGGATGGAAAACCTGACCAGCCGCCTTGCCCAACAGTAAATAATTCACTCACCAGTAAACGACCAACTTTATCATGCTGCTTTTGACCCAGAATGTGTTTAATTTTTCGATGCGTTTTAGTATCATCACTTCCATATTGGACAAGGTCATGCTCACGCACCTCAAAAGGATCTAAAACTTTACCGTATTTCGCGCCAGCGACAAAAGTTTCAGTTGTCGCTGATATACAAGTCAATGTTACTTTTGCTCCTGAAGGAACGTAGACACCCTCGGGTTCGCCATGCCATACGTCGTCACCGCGATTACCAAGACCCATAAAGATGTCACCTTCGATATCCACATCAACACTCCCGGTGGCAGGTACTATACAAGTTTCGTACCCGGGGACTTGATATTTAAAAACCTGCCCTTCTTGGAGCTTCACAATATTGAAGTAATTTAACGGAACTGAGGGGTCGTCAATATCTACAACTGGCTTGTTTTTATTGTCATACGGTGCAATATGCATCCTTTTACTCCTAATTAAACGGGGGTTGGGCCGTCATGGGTTTGTAAAAAGGCCTCTAATTCTGAGTGATCCGGAATGGCAGGCGCACAGCCGGGATTTGCGACTACTATAGAAGCGCAAGCAGATCCGCGCAAAACGGCCTGTTTTAAATCAAATCCATTTGCGAGAGACGCCAACAACCCTGCCAGAAAACTATCACCCGCACCATTGGGTTTTAGAATAGTGACCGGATAAATTCCTGTACGAATCTCTTTACCATCCGCAAAGGTGATTGCTCCCTTCTCACCCATTTTAAAGATTACTAGCTTTCCTTGAGTAGCAAGGTCACGAGCTTTTTCTAGACCCCCGTCATAGCTCCCAGCCATAAAACCAAATTCTTCGTCATTTCCAACTATGAGGTCACTTGCCTCCCCGGCGCGTGTTAGGATATCTGAAGCAGCTTTCGCAGAAGGCCAAGAGTACGGTCTGTAATCAATATCAAAGATTATAGGTAGTCCGGCCTTCTTCGCATGCTCGAATGCGCGAAACGTTGACCCACGAGATGGCTCGTTCGCAAATACAGTACCCGCCGTGATCAATGCGCCAAAGGCCTGATAATCGACAAAATCTACATCTGCATTAGTAACCTGAAAGTCCACGGCATTGTTTCGATAGATACAAAGCTGAAAATCTTCAATCTTGCTTTCATAGAGTGCAAGAGAGGTGCGATATTCCCCACTAATCGTTTTAATGTATTTAGTATCAACGCCGTAGTGCTGAAGGCGTTTAAAACAGAACCGACCCACTACATCATCTGAAACAGAAGTGACCAATGAGGAGGAATGCCCTAGTTTACAAAGGCCGACACAAATATTGGCCGATGATCCGCCAATATCGGAGCGAAAGTTTTCGGCTACTTCTGCCGATGTGCCGACCGGATCAGCAAACAAATCAATCCCGGCCCGTCCAAAAACGACAAATGGCTTTTCCTTGATATTTTTGATTAGATCCATTAAACACCTCTACGCTGCTTTAACCGTCCTGCTTCGACATCCGCGTGACCTTGACGCACTTTTTCGTTGTCGCTGATTGACGGAGTTCCAACCTCCCACCAAGCGTGACCCTCGTCTGTCCATCCTTCATGAGCATCTACATCCATCACAATGACATAGGTTTTATGGCTAGCTTTTGCACGCCTAAAAGCCTCTTTTAATTCTTCTGGAGAAGTCACTTTTTCTGATAATGCACCCATGGAAGCCGAATGGGCTGCAAAATCCACAGAAAAGGCCTCTTTGATCGTGGGGCAATCAATAAAAAGATTGTTAAAGCTATCGTTTCCGGTGTTATTCTGTAGCTTGTTGATAACCGCAAAGCCACCATTATCAAGCACAAGGATAATGAGTTTCTTCTGACTGAGGACAGAAGAATAAATGTCGGAATTCAGCATGAGGTAAGAACCATCGCCGCAGAAAGAAATAGTATCTCTCTCTGGTTCTCTCTCAGCTTGTGCTATACGGGCGCCCCATGCCCCTGCGATTTCATATCCCATACAGGAGAAACCAAACTCAACGTCTACTGTGCAAAGGTCAAGCGTACGCCAATTAGCCGTGATTTCAGCTGGAAGCCCGCCTGCCGCCGCAACAACCCTATCTCGGCTGTCACAAAGTGCGTTCACCACGCCGATCGCCTGTGCATAGGAATTTGGCTTATTATGGCCATAAGATACATTGGCCGCCACATAGGCATCCCATTTTTTGCTCTCTTCATGCGCAAAAGAAACCCATTCCTTAGGCGCACTATAATCAAGCGATGCTGACAACGCCTTTAAAGATACTTTTGCATCACCAACAACGGGTTGAGATTGGTGCTTGCCGGCGTCAAAGCGACCTGCGTTGATAGATACGAATTTCGCCGCATGGTCAAACGCCGCCCAAGAACCCGTTGTGAAATCTTGAAGTCGTGTCCCTACAGCAAGGATTACATCGGCTTTTTCCGCAAGTTTATTGGCGGAATTTGAACCAGTTACCCCAATTGGCCCACAGTTGAACGCATCTTGATGCAGCATATTTGCTCGCCCTGCAATGGTTTCAACGACTGGAATTTGGTGTTTGACTGCAAAATCATTGAGCTCTTCTGTAGCGCATGAATACTGAACACCGCCGCCTGCAATGATCATTGGGCGTCTTGCGGATTTCAAGATGTATCTAGCATCCAAAATTTCTTTAGGATCTGGAGATTGCCTACGAATTCGATGCAATCTTCTTTCAAAAAAAGTATTAGGATAGTCATAATACCAACCTTGTACATCTTGTGGCAAGCCAAGGAAGGCGGGACCGCAGTCAGCTGGATCAAGTAGAGTAGCTAATGCATTTGGCAGGGATTGAATGATCTGGGCAGGATGTGTGATACGATCCCAATAACGAGTAATTGGCTTAAAAGCATCATTTGCTCCAAAGGTTGGATCGTTGAAATTTTCCATCTGTTGTAATACAGGATCTGGAAGTCGAGTTAGAAAGGTGTCTCCGCATAAAAAAAGCATCGGTAAACGGTTCGCATGCCCGAGTGCCGAAGCTGTGACAAGGTTCAATGTTCCAGGTCCCGCGGACGCAGTACAAAACATAAATCGCTGCCTAAGCCACTGTTTGGAATAGCCAGCTGCTGCAAAACCCATACTTTGCTCGTTTTGTCCACGATAAAGGGGTAATTCTTCCTTGTGGGTATTTAATGCCTCACCCAGGCAGGTGACATTTCCATGTCCAAAAATTCCAAAACCTCCACCACAAATACGTTGCTCTTTTCCACCAATTTCGATGAATTGATTGGCTAACCATTTGATTAAAGCTTGCGCTGTGGTCAAACGAATATAAGAAACACCCACCATATTTCTCCCAAAAACCGGATAAGACAAATTTCAAACAAATTTATTGTCTCTTGCAGACAATTGCCATCATGTTTACAGTTTCTGCAACCGGTTGCAATATTATTTGAGCTTGGGGTGCTTAGGGTGTGACGGATATTGGAATAGGCATCGTTGGCGGTGGATATATGGGTAAAGCACATGCAGTGGCGATGTCTGCTGTTGCTGCAATTTTCAATACGAAATTACGCCCAAAGCTTCAATCAGTCGCCGCAACGTCAATTAAAAGCGCAGAGGTTTATAAAACAAAATATGGCTTTGAAAACGCAGCATTGAATTGGGAACAGCTGGTTTCAGATCCAAAGGTGGAAGCCGTGGTAATTGCTTCTCCTCAAGATACCCATCGAGCGATTGCAGAAGCTGCACTATCACTAGATAAACCTGTGCTTTGTGAAAAACCATTGGCATCGACTTTAGAAGATGCTCGAGCGATGGTTGATGCAGCTGAAAGTGCCAATGTTACCAATATGGTCGGGTTTAATTACATACGAACGCCGGTGAGTCAATTTGCTCGTCAATTGATAGAACGTGGAGAAATTGGTGATATTACATGGTTCCGCGGTATGCACGAAGAAGATTTCTTGGCCCGACCGGAAGACCCGTTTACGTGGCGCTGTGAAGGTCTTGCTAACGGAAATATGGGTGATCTTGCTCCACACCCTATTAATGCTGCGCTTGCTTTGATGGGACCGATTGAAAAGGTCTCTTCAGATCTTGAAACAGTCCATAGAGGTCGACCTGGTGGCAAAGTAACGAATGATGATCATGCTTCTATTATGTGTCGGTTTTCAAGTGGAGTGATGGGGCACATTTATTCTAGCCGGATCGCAATGGGACGAAAAATGGGGTACGCTTATGACATATATGGGACGAAAGGCGCAATTAGGTTTGATCAAGAAGATCAAAATGCACTTTGGCTTTATAAGCCCTCTAGCGACACTTCGGTTCAGGGATTTCAAAAAATACTGGCGGGTCCACAACACCCAGATTACGAATCCTTTTGTCTGGGCCCGGGACATGGCACTGGTTATCAGGATACAATTATCATTGAAGCCAAGGACTTCCTGAATGCCATTGAGACAGAGCAGGCAGTATGGCCGACATTTCGTGATGGGCTTGCAGTTGCCGAAGTAATAGATGCTGTTCACAGCTCTGCTAAAAGTGGATCATGGACATCTGTGCGTCAAGTTTGAGGAGAACCGTATGTCAATCAGGATTGGAAATGCTCCTTGCTCATGGGGAGTTGAGTTTGCAGATGATCCACGGAACCCGAGTTGGCGCAAGGTGCTTAGCGAATGTTCAGCAGCTGGTTATAAGGGTATCGAACTGGGTCCAGTCGGATTTATGCCCGAGGATCCGGTGGAATTTTCAGAAGCCCTTGATGAATTTGGCCTGGAGCTGATTGGTGGTGTTGTCTTTCGGCCCTTTCATGATCCTGATAAGTGGGAGGACGTTTTAGACGGTGCAAAGCGTACCTGCGAAGCACTTACGGCGCACGGCGCAGATCATTTCGTGCTGATTGACTCCATTTCTCCACGTCGCGCGCCCACTGCGGGTCGGGGAAATGAAGCAGAGCAAATGGATGAAAATGAGTGGACGTCCTATCGTGACCGTCTTGTTTCTATTGCAAAAATGGGCGCTGACGAGTACGGACTTATCCCTGAACTCCACCCCCATGCGGGAGGTTTTATGGATTTTGAGCCTGAAGTTGAACGGCTGTTGGAAGAAGTTGATCCTGATCTAATGAAACTATGCCTTGATACTGGTCATTGTACCTATGCCGGTTTCGATCCAGTGGATTTTATGAAGCGGTATATGGATAGGATCACTTATGTGCACTTTAAATCAACTGACCCAAAAGTGAAATCGAAAGTGATCGAAAACCGGACTGGTTTCTATGACGCATGTGGAATGGGTATTTTTTGTACTTTAGAAGAGGGCGAAGTTGATCTTCCAGCTGTACGCCATTTGTTGCTTGAAAAAGGGTTTGAAGGTTGGTGCACAATTGAACAGGATTGTGATCCAACACTTAATCCTGATAGTTTTGGCGATGCCCAAAAAAATCGTGAATATTTGGAAAGAATTGGTTTTGTCTGAGGGTGATTGAATATGGCAAAATTAAACTGGGGAATGATTGGTGGCGGTGAAAGAAGTCAGATTGGTCATGCGCATCGACTAGGTGCACAAGCAGATGGCCTTTTTGATTTTGTAGCCGGAGCTTTGGATCATAGGCCTGAAGCAGGTCGGAAGTATGCTCGAAAATTAGGCATAAATGCATCTCGAGCATATGGAGATTGGAAAGAGATGCTTGCTTGTGAAAAGGATCGGACAGATCGCTTAGATCTTGTAACTGTTGCAACACCAAACAGTACTCACTTTGAGATAACGAAGGCTTTCCTGGAGGCTGGATTTAATGTGCTTTGTGAAAAGCCTATGACGATGACTGTGGAAGAAGGAGAAGAAATTACACGAATTGCTAAACAATATGGAAAAATTTGCTCTGTGAATTATTGCTACTCTGCTTATCCAATGGTGCGTCAAGCTCGAGCTATGGTAAGGGCAAAGGAACTTGGTAAAATTCGATTAGTCGTAACGAATTTTAGTCATGGTCACCATGGCAACGCTGCTGACGCCGATAATCCCCGCGTACGTTGGCGTTATGACCCTGAAATGGCCGGCGTCTCTGGTCAATTCGCAGATTGCGGTATTCATGCACTGCATATGGCAAGTTTTGTTTGTGATGATCAGATCAAAAACTTGTCTGCTGATTTTGCGTCAACTATTGCAAGCCGGCAGCTTGAAGATGATGCAATGGTCAATTTTAGACTGACCAAAGGGACGGTAGGTCGTCTTTGGACGTCGTCAGTTGCAATCGGTCGTCAACATGGATTTGAACTGCAGATTTTTGGAGAAATTGGAGGCCTAAGATGGTTTTCTGAACATCCAAACCAATTAATCTACACTCCTCTTGGTGGCAGAACGCAGATAATTGAGAAGGGCGAGAATGGCCTTCACACAGAAGCCGAACGTTTAAGTCGAGCTGCAATCGCGCATCCGGAGGGTTTCCCATTAGCAGTGGCAAATATGTACTGTGATCTGGCTGATGCAATTCGAGGGAAACCAAGAGACGCCTTGCCATTGGCAGAGGATGGAGTTCGTTCAATGGCCGCAGTCTATGCAGCTGTTTACTCTGCCAAAAACAATGGAGCTTGGACGGAGGCTCGTCCCCCGATGTTCCGTACTTAGCTTGGATTAGATCGCATGTGGTTTGAGTTTTTCAACCTCAGGACCATAGGGGGTCGCTCCTTTCGGCAGTTTGGGAATAATCACGGCATTCTGATAGCGGAGCTGCTTTATAAGTACAGGTAAAAGCCGCTTAAATGCGGTAAAGATCGATTTGTCCGGTACTGGCACCTCTTTTTCTATAAGACTATGTAGTTTTGGCAAATTATAATAAGGCACCATTGTGAAAAGATGATGCTCCAAATGATAATTCATATTTAGGTAGATAAATCGACTAATCGGGTTCATAAGCACTGTGCGCGTATTCAACCTGTGGTCTGTGACATTTTCCGCCAGTCCAAGATGTTGCAGCAGACCAGTCATAACGTGGTGCCAAGCGCCATATAAGCGTGGAAATCCGATCAGAAAAAAAGGTAAAATTGAGCTTGACCATAGTGCTATAACTGTTGTGAAGGTATAGATACCTAACCAAATTCGGGCTATGAAAAAGACGCGCGGTCGATCTTCTTTGCGCACGTATGTTAACTCATCTGGGTGGAGACGCCCTACGATGTGAAGTCCCATCCGTTTCAACAGAATATAGGTATCAATAAGCCCAAATAAATTTAAGAAAATACGTAAAAGATCTGGTGGGCGCATGGCTACTATTTCAGGATCGCGTCCAACTATAATCGTATCCGTATGATGTCTCACATGGCTTGCTTTCCAGACAACTGGATTTCGGATTAACATGAAACTAGCAATTTGATAGACAGCATTGTTCATCCATTCTGTTTTAAAGGCCGTCCTATGACCGCATTCATGCCAGCGTGAGTCCGAAGCAGATCCGTAAAGTACGCCGTAACACATCCAAATTGGCAGAGACCACCACGAGGGCCAAAGTAAAACGCCTAAATACCCGCTAAGGGCTAGCCCACCAAGCCAGATGATTGTATCTCTAAGGGCAATCTGGTCTGATTTCTGCATTAGAATTCGAATTTCATCACGATCTACTTTTGGCTTGAACCATCTAGGTGATGCTAGACCTTCATTTTGCCAGTCGCTTCTTCTTGCATTATGCAAAGAATATTTGCTTGTCATTTTGAACTAAGCCCCCATAGAAGCGCCTGCCTTATCGATTTATCATGTGTTTTTGTGGTAAACGCCTACAGTAGTTTTTTTCTAAAGCTATTTCAAAATCTTTGGTACTCATATTTTCCGCAACCGCTCGCGCCAACAGCTGTGCTTGACTTTCTGAGGCAAGCCCACCGATCGGAGGATCCGTGTCAAGATTTGTAGGAAATGGATATGCCTCCGCGGACGCTGCAATCACTGCATCAAGTTGACCGTCAGAAAGACTCAACGATTTCAAAACTGGAAATAAAGCGCTGACCATGGAGCGCCGGTCAATACACTCAAGCGAACGACCCATAGGGGAAGATACCTGTAATAGATTTACCATGCGATCAACATCCTTTGATCGGTTTTCACCAGCAGCATGAAAAAGCGCTGGACTAAAAAAGATTGCGTCACCTTTTTCCAGTGGCAATTGAACATAGTTTTCTTCAAAAATTCCGCGGAATTCTGGCATCTGTGCAGCAATATATCCAGGTGCAAAACGTTGCGAGTTTGGCAAAAGCTTGGTCGGTCCACTCTCAATAGACATATCACAGTGGGCAATTGCACCTTGAAGGGTTAAAACACCAGAACAAAGATGCGCATGCTTAGGAAAACTTTTGACCTGATCTGAACTCATAAAACCAAGATGGTAATCCCTGTGACAGGTCTGTGGCTTACCTCCTGGACGAACAAGATTGACTTGGCTTGTCATTTGAGACCATGGGCCAAGCCAGGCCTCACAAATTGCCGCAATAGATTGACTGGAAAAATAACGTGCAAACAAGGACGGATGGCTCAAGCATAATTTTTGCAACGAATTCCAGATTCGGTCATTTGCGCCGCGCTCTCCAAAATGATCACCTCCAGAATCACTTTGGCGCTCTTTTTCAATGACTTTGTTAAACACATCTGTTACCTCATCAATAACGGAAAGATCACTAATCGCCTGCTTGAGCAAAACAATGCCCGACCGCTCGCCAAGCACATACGCCCATTCGGCTAGCAATTCTTGGCGCGCATTTGAACTCAAGACTTCTCCAACTTTGGCCGCAGAATAAATCGGAATGCTATCTTCGACTTGCTCAGAAAATCTCAGGTCTCGAACGCCTAAGCTCTCAGAAATTAAAGTGAGAAATACATCCTTTGGACAGCTTTCCTCCGTAAAATATCCCTTATTAGAAGTGCGGTTTTTTAAAGACATTTTTACCTCACGCAAGCTTTATCGATTTTCCAGTTTGCACGGCAAGGGCTGCAGAGTCTGCCAAAAGTAGTGCTTTTAATCCATCGTTTCCTGATGTTGGTGGTTCTGAGTTTTGGGCAATAGCTTTTACAAATGCGGCAATCTCATTTGCATAAGCAGCTTGATACCGTGTCATGAAAAAATCTAACAATGGTGGTGATTTAAAACCTTTCGAACCAGCAATTTCGATGTTGGAATTTTTGGTATTTTTTGCTTGCACCATACCTTGTGATCCATGCACTTCGATGCGCTGGTCGTACCCATAGGTGGCCCGGCGTGAGTTAGAAATAGTGCATTGCCGTCCAGATGCAGTGCAAAGTATGACGCTAACACTGTCATAATCATTCAGTTCGCCAATTTTGGGATCTGTCAGCACTGAGGCGACGGCTTGAACGCTTTCGACCTCTTCTCCAAAAAGCCACCTCGCCATGTCAAAATCATGGATTGTCATGTCACGAAAAATACCACCTGAGCGACTGATATATTCATAAGGTGGGGCACTTGGATCACGAGAGGTGATTGCAATCATCTCAATATCGCCAATATGACCGTCATCAATAGCTGATTTTAAAGCCATGAAGTCTGGATCAAACCGTCGATTAAAACCTACCATAAATTTTGTTTTACATTTATGTACAACGGTGAGGCACTCGCGAACTCTTGCGACATCCAAATCAATGGGTTTTTCGCAGAAAATCGCTTTACCCGCCATTGCAAATTTTTCGATCAGATCAGCATGCGTATCCGTTGGTGTGCATATGATTACAGCATCGATATCAGGTGATTCGGCAATCTGATCAATGCTACGCAGGTCACATCCAAATGCCAGTTGCGCTGATTTAGCGGCTTTTTCAGAAGTTTCTGCCATTGCAACAAGTTTGGCACCCGAGATCATACGTATTGCTTGGGCATGGACAATCCCGATCCGACCCGCACCCAATATTGCAAATTTTAGTCCCATAATTTTCCTATTCTGGAAATGAACCAGCGATATTTTGATCAAAGTCGATAATAGATCCAGTTATCACACCCGACTGGTCGCTTAAAAGATAACTTACAAGGCAGGCAACTTCTTCTGGTTTGATAAGCTGACCAAAAGGTTGCGATATCTTGGCCTTTTCAGGCCAGCAATCTTTTGCACCATGCCATTTCCTTTGGATCGTATCTTCGCCTGGGGTATCCATCCGGCCGATGTTTATCCCACGCACTCGAATTTTATAGCTGCGCAAGGCATGGGCTGCATTCTTGGTCATGTTGCTAAGCGTTGCTTTCGATGCTGAATAACCGGCCAAAAAAGTCTGACCACAATGAGACGACATCGTTAATATGTTTACGATACTTGCCCTAGATCCTGCTTTTACCTCGCGCTTCGCAACGCTTTGTATCGCAAAAAATGGTCCTCGGGCGTCGGTTGCTATGACCCTGTCCCACTCTTCCTCTGTGGTGTTGACGATAGACCCGCGATCAGTAAATGCGCTTTCGTTGATCAAAGCATTAACTCCACCAATCTTATCTTCCGCAAAGTCAACCATAGACATAACGCTTTGAGTATCTGACAAATCCGTTTTATGGAAATGGACAGAGGAACCTTGATTTGTGAGTACCCTAGCAGCGCATTGACCTTTTTCCAAGTCCCGCGCCGCCAGAATAAAGTGCTGACACCACTTTACAATCAAACTTTCAGCAATCGCGAAGCCCAGACCTTGACTGCCGCCTGCTATAATAGACTTTGTGTTTTTGTACACCGCTGCGCTCATAAAGCCGTTGCCTCATACTCCTTGCCAGTTTTGGCACCAGTGATATAGGCCACAACGTCCTGTGGATCTGTATCTTGATGATTTAGATTGGCGCAAATCCGGCCCCGCCGGAACACAATGATACGATCGACTAAATCGAAGACTTGTCGCATATTGTGACTAATCAGTATAAGTGGTTCACCTGCTTCTTTTAGAGCTTTGATTATAGTTTCCACCTGAGCAGTTTCCTGCACGCCAAGAGCAGCAGTTGGTTCGTCCATAATTGTCAACTTCGAGAAGAAGGAGGCCGTTCGAGCAATTGCAACACACTGGCGCTGCCCGCCAGACATATTCTTAATTGTATTTCGAATGTTGGGTATTTTCACAGCGGTCTTATTTAGCCCTTCTATAGTTGCCTCACGCATAGCTTTGTAGTCAAGAAGGCGAAACGGCCCAAGCCAATTCCATTTTGTCATTTCCCGCCCCAGAAAAATATTATCGGGGACGTCTAAGTCGTCAGCCAATGCAAGCGTCTGAAAGACAGTTTCAATGCCAGCTTCACGTGCCTCTAGCGGCCCTGCAAAATTGACACTGCCACCGTCAAATATAATATCACCGCGGGTCCGTTGTTCAACTCCCGTTATCTGTCGGACGAATGTTGACTTGCCCGCGCCATTATCGCCAACGATGGCAATGTGCTCACCTTTCCGAAGAACAAAATTAGCGTCTTCCAGCGCGTGAACACCACCATAATGCTTAGTTAAGCCCCGGGTTTCAAGTATAATGTCCGCTGTTCTGCCTGGTTCAAGATCGCTCATGTTAAGCCCCTTCTAAATTATTTTGCTGCAGCCCTTTTCTGACGCCATTGATCCAGGACAACCGCTGCAATAATGATCCCGCCCATAGCCATCACTTGATAGGAGCCGTCAAGTTTGACATAGGTAAAGCCAGATCGGATAACGCCTATCACCATAGCACCGAGTACTGTGCCTACAATAGAGCCTCGTCCGCCTGTCAGACTGATTCCGCCTATCACAGCCATTGCGATGGCGAACAGTTCGTAAAACTCACCCATTCCTGCCTGTGCAGTCACTGCTTTCGAACTGAGCACAATTCCCGCAAAGGCCGCAAGAGTGGAAGCTACCATATAGACTCTGATTTTATGGCGTTTTACGTTAATACCGGACATGCGAGCGGCCTCTTCGTTCGACCCTATGGCGTAAGTATGTTTTCCGTAAACAGTATAGCTCATGATCAATTGAAATATCACAGCGAGCACAACAAACCATACAACCGGCATCATACCTGACCCAATAAAGGCATATTGTTCTGTTGGAAACGAGATTGGATTACCTCCCGACCACCACAACGCGATACCGCGACAGATCAAAAACATACCCAAGGTGGCAATAAACGGAGGAATGCGAAAAACAGCAATAAAGGTGCCGTTGATCGCGCCGATCATGGCGCCAAATAGCAGCCCGGCCACGACTGGTATGATGACAGGAAG
Organism: Paracoccaceae bacterium; assembly: GCA_902633655.1. Taxonomy (GTDB): domain Bacteria; phylum Pseudomonadota; class Alphaproteobacteria; order Rhodobacterales; family Rhodobacteraceae; genus LFER01. The sequence goes on along the minus strand of CACPHA010000011.1, from coordinate 18,562 downwards.
GTCCATGGCCCATACCCCAAATACCGCTTTGGGGTTCGGGTAGCCGTTTACTAATTCTGTTTGGGCAAAACTCATGGCTATCATTGCTGTTGCCGCTACCAATGGGCCAGAGGAAAGGTCAATCCCAGCGGTAATTATAACCTGAGTTACCCCCAGTGCGATGATGCCAATAATGGCGACTTGTAGGATAATTATCTTTAAACGAGCCTCGTTAAAAATGCTGTCAAAGCGGTCCTTGGTATCGAAAAGGAAGCTTTGACCGCGCATATACGGCGCGGTTTGACCAATGATCTCGAATACAACTATAATTATGATCAAGGCTAACAGGATGTTTAATTCACTTGGCCAAGACCTTTTTGATTTATCAAAGGTCAAGCCTCCTGTGCCGTGACTTGTTTCTGCCATTGCCATGCCTCCCTTTCAGGACTTTGGTGAGCAAAGGGCGGCGCTTTCGACGCCGCCCACAATAACCCAGTGCTTAAATTGCACTTAGTTTTTGTCGAGGAAGTCGCCCATATTAGCTGGTGTGACCAAGACAAACGGGATATAGACTTTCTTATCCACTTTTGCGCCAGCCGCCAGCTTGATTGCAGCATCTATTGAGCCAGTTCCCTGACCTACCGAGTCTTGGAATACGGTCACATCGTAATCACCTGCAGCCATTACAAGTAGAGCGTCCTGCGATGCGTCAACGCCTCCTACTTGAACTTCAGCCATATCAATTCCAGAAGCCTTCATGGCTTGTATTGCGCCAATAGCCATTTCATCGTTGTTTGCAAGGACAAAATCGAAAGGCTCGCCAGATGACATCCAGTTTGTCATGAGATCTTGGGCTTCATCGCGAGACCAGTTAGCAGGCGATTCCGCAATAATTTCCATGAAGTTACACATGTCCATACCGATTACATCGTAAACGTCCTTAGACCGTTGGACTGCCGCTTGGTTTGTTAGCTGGCCATTCATCAAATAACCACGAGCACCATTACCTTTACCAGCTGCCCTTAGATTTTTACAAACCTCAAACGCCGACAAAGTTCCAGACTCTATTTCGTTTGACGCTACAAAAGCTTGTGTAGAAGGCAAGTCATTTACGTTGTCTGGTTCGCGGTTCACATAAACCAATGGTACATTTCCAGCGGCAGCTGATACAGCTGCACCGGCCGATGTGTCAACAATATTAACAATTATTGCGTCAACGCCAGAGGCTACAAAGTTTTTCACCTGGTCAATCTGCTTTGCAATATCGTCAGTAGCATCAACCTGCTGATAGGAAAGACCATCGATCGACCCAGCATATTCAACCATACCGTTACGTAGCACGGTCAGCCAGTTATCATCAAATTTTGAGAATGTTGCACCGATTTCCTGTGCAATTGCGCTAGTTCCCATAAGTGCAACAATTCCAGCTGCAAGAATTTTCTTCTTCATTTTAATCTCCCATTTTGCGGTGCCGGCTCACCACTACTTTTTGTTCCGGTGCCTAATCATAGGCAAGCTTTTACTTTTTTTACCCTTCGGACAAGTCAACTGTCGGTCAAACCTTAGCGGGGTCCTAACCTCCGATCTACCATCCTGGCATCGGTATGAATGCGCTGATATACAGAAGGCGTCAACCCTTTATTAAGCGTTTGCACCCTAGCTCAATTCAGCCGATTGTCACGTAAATATAAACTTCTCAGGCTAATGCCGCAAAATTGATCCTTTATTCAAGCGTTGATGTACCCAAGAGATTTTTTAACACTGGAAAGTTAAGGCGTTTGGCGTCTCTTTTATTTTGTACGTAATGTTTTCAATAACACGATGACTTAAAGTGATGCTGGCAGAGATACGAATCCCCGAAACCGAACCCGTTTAGAAATGAAGGAGTAGTCCTTAATAATATATCCGCCAAAACGTTTTAAAAATTCGGTCACTGCAATTTTTGCTTCCAGGCGAGCTAGTGTTAAACCTACGCAGACATGTGGACCTGCGGCAAACCCCAGGTGGTTCCTCGCGTTTTTGCGTCGTATATTAAACATGTTTGGTTTTTCAAATACATCTGGGTCCCGGTTTGCTGCACCTATGCACATGTGAATATTAACATCTTTCTTTAAAACCAAACCATCGATTTCGATTAACTTAGTCGTCTGTCTGTTGCCAAATTGATTAGGGGATTGGGTCCGCAAAACTTCTTCCACTGCACCATCAATGAGATCAGGTTCATCCAGTAAAAGCACTTTTTGATCAGGATGACGCCAAAGCATAAATAGTGCATTGCCTATTAGATTAGTAGTTGTTTCGTGACCAGCATTCAAAATAAATATACAATTTTGCAATAGCTCAGTTTCCGAAAGTTCCGCGGCTCCCTGTGCAACTATCAAACGCGTTAAAACATCAGTTTCCGGATCCTTTTTCTCTTTCTTACGTACCTCCACTAGCGTCCTAAGATAAGATTGGAATTCTTCCACAGCCTCATTCCCTATTTCCATTTGGGGTTCACTAACAGTCGGTTCAAGCGCTCCAAGTATTGCGAGTGACCAATCGCGTAGTGGATCACGTTCATCAAATGGTATGCCAAGCAAATCACCGATTATTTGTATGGGAATTTGGCTAGCAAAATCTTCGATGATATCGACGCTGCCTGTTTGAGCATTCTTTTTCCCCATCCTTTCCAACAAAATTGATATGGTCCGGCGTAGTCCTGGTTCCATGACCCGGATCGCTCTAGGGTTTAGCGCACCTGTTATAATTTTTCGTACGCGGGTATGTAGAGGTGGATCATTGAAAACTAGTGAATTTGTATGATGCTCATATAGTCGCGAATCGACTCCAAATTTAGGGCCAAAGGAGAGTTTTTTATCCGAACTGAACCCGTTAACATCCTTGTATACCGCACTCAACAAAGCGTGTCTTGAAATTAAAACTGAACCATCTTCCTGAAACATAAAAGGAGGACCATCAAGTAAACTAGCGTAATAGGGAAAAGGATCTTCAAAAAAATCTGCCGGAATTCGGGATAAATCAAATGCCATAGTGCCGATCAATACCTTTCCTCATACCGATTAGAATGATAATTGAATTATTAGGAACCGTCCATTGGGGCCTAACTTTTTATTTTAAGACTTGCATCAAATAAAATTTCTCTTGCTTGAACAACTAGAAAATTTATGTAATTTTTCGTGGAATGATCTTGTCTTTGTCATAGAAGGGCAATGATGTAATTTCGATTGGAAAAGTTTGGTCTGTCCCATTTTTTTTCAGTAAAGATCTTCGGGCCCATTCGTTGGGATTGTGAAGAAGTACATATCCTATGCCGGCCTTAAAATAAGGTGACCACGCTCCTGTAGTTACCTCTCCCACTTGAGTTCCTTCGTAAAAGATTTTGTCTCCTGCGGCTGGGACGGACTCCTTGCAGATTATGCCATATAAGCGGATACTTTTAGGTGAGCTTAACAACGCATCTCGCCCTTTGAAGCTCTTATTTCTGAAATCAACAAATTTAATTAAGCCAACTTCGTAAGGTGTTAAGGAATCATCGAAATCGCTTCCACTATCAAAAATGCCAGCTTCGATGCGACGTATGTTTAATGATTGCATACTGCTGAATACCATCCCGTGATTAAATCCGATATCACAAATGCGTTTCCAGAGACGAGTGCAATTGGTTGTAGTGCCTTGCGTGTAAATTTCATAACCAAGTTCGCCACTCCAACCTGTTCTTGAAATATAAACTTCTTGGTTATCCAGCGTGAAAAATCCGGAATGAAAATATCCAAATTGATGGTCAAGTGCTCCATCCGTTAAATCACTCAAAATTTGGAATGAATTAGGTCCTTGTATCTGTAGTACGCGAGAACCTGGATCAGTTATATTTACCCTATAACCTTCTTGGTGGGCCAGGAGCCAAGTCTTTAAATCCCCGTCTGGCTGAACAAACCAGAACTTATCAACTGCTAACCGAAAAACAATACCGTCCATAAAAATACCACCAAAATGCGTGCAAGCTAGGGTATAGCGCCCCCGTCCTACGTTCATGTCTGCAACGGTACGTGTAAGAATCTTTTCCAAAAATGGTACGACATCTTTTCCTGAAATTTCGATTGGCCGCTCTGGAACGTCATAAAGTGCTGCTGTCTTTCGAAGAGCCCAATAACAAGTTTCTGTATTCTCGCCAGCGTAATGGGCAAAATACCGTCCGGCGGCCAAACGTAAAATTAAGTTGTCATCGGCATAGCAATCGTGAAATGGGGAAAGTTCATTACTCCCAATATAAACTTTTTTTATTTTATTAACGACCAAAGTTGGCAGATTTTCCATATCTAATAAATATTTAACTGACTACTGCAAAAAGCACATAGTTTGTTCCCGCCGGATCTCTAATGTGTGCGTAATATTCGTCTCCATCTTCAGGACGTAAGCCTGGCCTACCTTTATAAACATCGCCACTTTTTAGTCCAACTTTATAAAACCCATCTACTTGCCCACGCGTTTCTACGCGAAAAGCGATCATTGTCCCATTGCCCGATTTGGCTCGCTTTTTGTTGACTGGAAGTGTTGCATAAAACTCAATCGCAGATGGGTTTTCTTGGTTGCATAGCCAATATACACTTTAGTAAATTTTGTAGAACATAACCCTAAAGGTTCTAGCAAAGCATCGAAGAAGTTAGCTGGACGTTTTAAGTTGCTTTCACCTAACATCGGATAGCCTAACATAACTTAACTCCAATTTTGCAAGTTTCATTGCTGAAATAGTTTAAATGCTTGAACATTTGGAGCACCTTCAATCATCGTTGTGCAGTATTATAGTCTGAGTTTTTCCAAATATCTGTTTGGGCCCTTGGCAGGGCTGGCTTGCCAAGTATATGATCACTGATTTTTTCTGCGATCATAATGGTTGGTCCATTTGTATTTCCGTTGGTAACGGTTGGCATGATGGAGGCATCAACTACCCGTAAGCCGCCAATTCCATAAAGCTGCCCATGCGGATCAACCACAGCTCCTTTATCGGCTAGCGACCCCATTCTAGCAGTTCCAGAGAGGTGCCACTGGGTTGCAACATGGCTATTGAGGCATGCATCAAGATCAGCGATATTCTGTACACCTTTGCCTGGGAAAAGCTCTTCACCTGTTAAATTAGCCATAGCTGATTGACTTACAATTTCCCGTACAAGCTTAACCCCCTGGCGTATTGTGTCCCTGTCCCATGGGTCGGAAAGATAATTGACAAAAATTTTGGGGTGCGCCATCGGGTCTGGTGAGCGCAGTTCAATGTGCCCTCTGCTCTTAGCGCGCATAAGTCCAATGTGGATTTGAAAAGCGTGTTCTTTCAGGGGGGACCAAGTATCGTCGTCAACTGCAACTGGGGATAGAGTGAGTTGGATATCCGGATACTCAACACCTGCAGAAGAGCGGATGCAGGCTACCACCTCAAAATGGTTAGAAGCGCAAATTCCATTTCTCGCCAAAAGCCATTGAATGCCGGCGATAGTTCTCGCCAATGGTTTTGTTTTTGGCCAGAGTGATACAGGTTTTTTACATTTGTACTTTAAAACAAAGTCGGGATGTTCATTAAGGTTTTGACCAACGCCAGGGACATCTGCGATGACACTAATACCAATTTTTTCTAGGTGCCGTGACGGCCCAATTCCGGAAAGCATTAGAATTTGTGGGCTGCCGACAGCGCCAGCACATAGTAGTATCTCCTTACGCACACCTATATTTTGCATCTTTCCTAAGTGATCTTTATAGGTGACTCCGCTGACCATCTTTCCACTGAATTTCAATTTCTGTACATAAGCGTCTGTCACGATCTTCAGATTGCTATTTTTACGAACAGGATCAAGGTAGGCCTTAGCACTGCTCCAGCGTTCGCCTTGGTAAACGGAGCTATCAAGAAGACCAAAGCCTTCTTGGCGATATCCATTAATATCGTCTGTCAATGGATACCCTGCTTGCTTTCCCGCATCTATAAATGCTTTTATAAGAGGGTTTGCCGGGCTTGGGCGCTGGACATTTAGCGGCCCACCCGATCCGCGAAATGCATCGTCCCCCGCACTATAATTTTCCATGCGTTTAAAATACGGTAATACATCTTCATAACCCCAGCCCACGCAACCGGCTTGTCGCCAGCCATCAAAATCCATTGCATGGCCGCGGATGAATACCATTCCATTTATGGAGGAAGAACCGCCGAGAGTTTTACCTCGGTCATGTTGGATACGGCGACCGTTTAATTGTTGTTCAGGCTCACCCTGAAATGCCCAATTGTATTTTGTTCCTTTGAGATTTGACAAAACGGCAGCTGGCATTCTGAGGTTGATTGAATTGTTTTGTGGTCCAGCTTCAAGCAATAATACTTTATTCTGAGGATCTGCGCTCAGCTTGTTTGCAAGCACGCAACCTGCTGAACCTCCACCAATTATGATAAAGTCGAATTCCATTTTTTGGCAACTAAGTCCCTTAGCCTAAATCTTCAGTAAAAGAAGAGCCCCCCGTTTATTTATGAAAGCCTTCGACTGATGTATCGGTAACTTTCCCCTTTGACAATATTCTTACCGTTGGTAAGAAAATTGTTAACGTCCATCTAAACGACTAGGACAATCCATGTAATGAATAAAATTAATAGCTTGAATAAGATACCGTCTATAAATCGTATTTTGAACGATCCTAAAATTGTGTCTCTTGTCGATGATTATGGTGCGCGAGTTGTAACCAGATGTGCCCAAAATGTTATCCAAAAGGCTCGAAGCTCACTTTTGACTGGCAAATCGACAGAATACAAAACTCTTATCAAGGATCTTCGAGAAGAAACATTCAACGCTTTTCAGCCATCATTGCGGCCATTATTTAACCTTACAGGTGTTGTACTTCACACAAACCTTGGAAGGGCGAGCTTACCTTTGGCGGCCATTGATGCGGTTATAGAAGCCGCAGCTCGGCCAACCAACCTTGAAATGGACTTAAAGACTGGGCAGCGTGGAGATCGCAATAAGCATTGCGAAGATTTGATTTGTCAATTGACAGGTTCAGAACGCGCAATTGTCGTAAATAACAATGCAGCAGCGGTTTTAGTTACCTTAAGCAGCCTTGCCCGGCGCAAGGAGGTTCCTGTGTCTCGCGGTGAATTGGTTGAGATTGGTGGATCATTTCGTATGCCTGATATCATGGCGCATGCGGGTTGTAAGCTGGTAGAGGTGGGTACAACTAATCGAACACATGAAAAAGACTTTGAAATGGCGATTAACGCAAAAACCGCATTACTTATGAAAGTCCATACAAGTAATTTTGAAATCCAAGGCTTTAAGAGCAGCGTGAGTGAAAAGCAGCTAGCCGAAATAGCTCATTGTCACGATCTACCACTGATTAGCGATTTGGGCAGTGGCAATTTGATTGATCTTAAGAGCTATAATTTGCCAGAAGAGAAAACTGTAACTGATACTCTTAAGGCTGGTGCAGACCTTGTGACATTTAGTGGTGATAAACTTCTAGGAGGGCCTCAGTGTGGTATCATTGCAGGGCGGGATGACTTGGTTAAAAGGATTAAGAGCAATCCATTAATCCGTGCAATGCGAGCCGATAAAATGACCTTAGCAGCACTTCAGGCAGTACTTAGGCTCTACGAAAATCCTCAAAAGTTGGCAGCAGAGCTGCCAACGCTTCGTCTGTTAATTCGAAAAGAAGAGGACATCAGGCGAATGGCCAATTGCCTTATTTCTAAGGTACAAGCTCAATGCCCTGGATTCGTGGTTAGTATAGAACCTGTCGAAAGTCAGATTGGTAGTGGCGCGCTTCCCATTAAACGACTGGCTAGCGTAGGGCTGAAAATTACCACAGCCAGTCAGCGTCGAACAGGCAAAGCACTTGAAAGCCTTTCAAGTGCTTTTCGGGATCTACAGATTCCGGTTATTGGCCGTATTAACAAAGGCGCGTTATGGTTTGACCTTCGTTGTCTCGAGGACCAAAACCAATTTATTAATAACCTTAAAAGTTTAAATTTCGAATGATTGTTGCAACGGCAGGGCATGTCGACCACGGTAAGACTGAATTGATCAAAGCTCTGACGGGAATAGATACTGACCGGCTACCGGAGGAAAAGGCCCGTGGATTAACGTTAGATCTGGGATTTGCCTATAAAACTATGCACAATGGTGAAATTCTTGCATTTGTTGATGTGCCTGGGCACGAGAAGTTCATCCGCAATATGTTAGCGGGTGTTGCAGGAATTGATTTGGGTCTTTTAGTAGTGGCTGCCGATGATGGTATTATGCGGCAGACGCGCGAACACTATGCTATACTAGAAATGCTGGGTATAAGTCAGATTATGGTAGCGCTGACCAAGATCGACCGGGTGTCACCAGATCGCATCTCAGAAGTAAATATGCAGGTTAGTAGTCTTTTTAAAAAAGATGGGCATGTTTCTGTCTTTCCCGTTTGCGCTCCCAAGAATATTGGGATTGATAAGCTGAACGCAGCCCTTAACCAGCGCGCTAAATCTATTAAACCCAAGTCGACAGATGGTTATTTCCGAATGGCAATTGACAGGGCTTTCGGGCTCAAAGGCGTTGGCTTGGTAGTGACTGGTACAGTATTTTCTGGCAAACTTTGCACATCTGAGATCTTAACACTTTTGAATGATGGGTCAACAGTACGCGTCCGTGAGATCAGAGTTTATAATCAAATACGTAATGAAGCAAAAGCTGGTGAACGCTGCGCGTTGAATATCGTAGGGCGTGGCGTAAGCGAGCGGTCTATAAAGCGTGGTGCATGGCTGGCTGAATCTAGTCTTAACGTTCCAACAAGGCGGGTCGATGTGAATTTGCACGTCTTAGAGACTGAAACTAGTTCATTGAAACATTGGACGCAAATGCACCTTCATATTGGAGCCGACCATCTCCCTGTGCGCGTAGCTGTTTTGCGTGGTGGTCACATCAAAGCGGGTACTACTAACCTGGCTCAACTGGTACTGCCACGTGATGTTTTTGTTGTTCACGGAGACCGTTTTGTTCTTCGAGATACATCTGCGCAACGTACGATAGCAGGTGGAAGCGTAATAGATCCTTTTTCGCCTAAACGAGGTCGCGCACGGGCCATGAGGATGGAAATTCTAAATTCCATGAATGGCGAGACCACTTGCGATAGACTCCTATCGTTGGCAAAGACAAGTAAAATTGGCGTTTCCTTAAAGCTATTTTCGGTATCGCACAACCTTCCAACCCCACAAATTACTGCGCTCGCCGCTTCGCTTGGTCTGAGGTGTGTTGGAAATTTGCCAACAAGAAGGATTTTTTCCGAAATTCAATGGCAAAGATTATTGAATAACATTATGGCATGTTTAGCCAGTTTTCACAAATTGAAACCGAGCCTTTTAGGGGCAAGCGTCAATGATTTACAGATATTGCTCAAAATACCTATCGATGCAGATACGCTTGAGACAGCCCTCAAATTTATGGTTTTTGAAAGGATTTTGGGCGCACGGGGCAATCGGTTTCATCTCCACTCGCATGATATATATGTATCGGAGCACGACCGGTCTATTTTAGCACTTGCACAAACTCTTCTAGCGCCGGATTTTGGCAGTCCCTCTAGCCTATACGAGGTGGCTAAAGAAATCGGCGTTGAAGTGAAGTTACTGGAAAAATCTTTGAAAATGGGTGTAAAACTAGGGGAAATTGTAATGCTGGAGAAAAATCGCTACGTGCCTTCGAGTTTGATTATAAAACTTAAAGGCAGCGCGCAACAACTGGCTTGTACATCTGCTGACGGTCTATTTACGACAGCTAAGTATCGGGATGAAGTTAATATGGGCAGAAATTTTGTGATTTCTGTCTTAGAGTATTTTGATCATGTAGGATTTACTGAACGTGTAGGCGATCATCGTCGCATTCGTGGCTCAATACCCCGTCTATGATCGAGAGAATATGAATAATAATAAGGAAGAGGATCGCACCCCGGTGGGGCGCCTAGACTTCAAATCTAGTGAGGGGCGTACCACGTCTCTGGTGGGTTCGACTCCCACTCTCTTTCGCCAACTATTTTAATCTTCTTAACCACAACACGTTATCGTGGCTTGATTTGATCTTGGTGGTAAATCTTCGGCCAGCTCTGGCCCAATGTATATGCTAGCTGGGCGTTTTGATTTGGTAACTTGGCCAATCACGGCGCAAGGTCCAACTTTATTTATTTCCATTTCATTAAGTAGTTTCTTAAGGCGGTTTTGGGCGACTGCCATTAGCAATCCACCGGAAGTCTGCGCATCTGCTAGTAAGAGTTGTTTTCTGTCATTCAAATTGGAATCAAATGTGGTAAGAGGAGCTGCATTTTCAAGATTTCTTCGAGTTCCCAAGGGGCAAAGCCCTTCTACGCCTTAAAAAATTGGTATGTTTGAAAAGACAAGCGGGCACCAAGTATTTTACGACGATTAACAGAGGATGCCCTTAGCATACTTCCAAGATGGCCAAGCAGACCAAAGCCCGTGACATCTGTTTCAGCTTTAATCTTTTATTTGAGCATCGCTTGGGCTGCTACGGCATTAAGATTGGTCATAGATACAAGCGCTTCGTTAAGACCGTTTTTTGCCAATTTTCCTTTTTTTACTGCAGTCGTTAAAATATCTGTACTTATTTTTTTGGTTAAAACCAAAAAATCGCCGGGTGAAGCTCCTGAATTACTGATGATATTTTTGGGATGCACCAAGCCAGTTACAAATAGACCGAATTTTGGCTCATTATCAACTATTGAATGGCCTCCTGCAATTTTAATGCCCGCTTGACCACAAACATGTGCCGCACCTCGCAAAACCGCTCCAAGCTGGCTTACGCCTAAAACTTCAACCTGCCAACCAACAAAGCTTAATGCGCTGGTGGCTGCTATTTGGCCATAATCAAACGTGTCATCAACGATGGGTGGAAAAACATCCACGGTTTTCACTAATGCTAAATCATCGGAGAGGCGGTGTACTGCCGCATCATCAGATCCTGTGTGGTCCACAATTAGATTTGGATCATCTGCCTTTGGCAAGTACGCCAGCGCTTTTGAAAGGTCTGCCTGCGAAATCTTGGCTGCGCAGCCTGCTGATGTTGCCCTACTTGTGAGAGACGGAAAATTTGACATTATTAAATACCTAAAACGTTAATACACTAACGTTTCAGAGTGTCTTTAAACATTCCTTTAAATCTTGTATCTTGAATTTCATCGCTGAAAACTGTGTAAAATTTACTCTATGCCTACGAATTGAGCAAAAGATAAACGACTAGTATCCTTTGCATTTTCACAATAATTTTTTTTAAATACTCTCAAATTAAGCTTAATTTTTGAAATTAAGTAACCAGTCTTACCAGCCAGCTGCAGATGTCCCCGGTAGTGGGCCTTCCGACCAGAACCTTGGTGCCATCAAAGACATTTCAACAATTTGTAGCAAAATTTTGTTTTCTGATGCGACCGAAACTGCTTCAAGGAGTAAAAGCAAGTGGCCGGCTTTGGTCTCCTCCCAGAACCATTTACCCATCAGTTCCAGATCATCAATCCCATCGCGATGTGTGCGTGTCTCGGTATAATAGGCCTCTAAGTCTTCAACCACTAATTTAAGAAGCGGTATGGCTGGTAATCCTTTTCTGGGGCTTTGGGGTACATGACCACTTAAAAACTCCCCAATAAATGGAACGAAGCTTTCTATGGACAGCTCACTAGCTCCAACCGTTGTTCGCCCTCTGCACGCAACGGCTTTGTCATAAGCTGGGCGTAGCTCTTCAATCTCATTAGTCACATCTGACAAGACTCTTGCAATATCGCCAACGTCACTCTTAGTTAAGACAAGTTCTGGTGGAAGCGCATATCCCATACGCCCTCTCCGAACGGGAATTACTTCAGGAAAATTCTTAAGCACTGGGCCAATCTTTTTATCGAGTAACTCGAAGGCCGAGCGAATTACCCGTTTTTGGAAGTCTGGATCATTTGGTTTTCCCATTCCCCGGCCCATAGGAAAATCTAAAAACAGTGCGCGTGGGGGCACCATTTTCTCAATCTGTTCTCTCACAAATCCCACAAGAACTGTTGCTAAACCTTCTTCTTCAAAATAATGAGCGAGCCCGCACACGGCGCGCGTGCAAAACGGTCATATGGGTATCAGAAAAACGGTGTCTACTCCTTCAATTTTCATTTTACTTGCAACCTGTCGAGCAGATTTTTCCATTGTGACTGGGTCGGCTGCTCCCATAAAGGAATAGTGCTCCTCTGCAACGGAGCCAATTTCTCCATCATCGGCCATTTCATTAAGGCGATCGATAGGGAAAATAACATTTAAATCTTGCTGCCACGCGGAGCGGTCGAATTCCACCGCCACATGTGTCATAACGAGATCTCGGTCACTTTTATTTATTATCCTGTGATCTCGGGCAAGCCAAGAAAAGGGTTTGTCTCCGCGTTTCGAAATAGCCGCAGTGGAAACAATCGATACACGTCTTTTTCCAGCTGGTTTGGGCAAGGTCCAAGCCGGATGCTTTGGTACATTTAATTCAAGATTTGATATGAAGCCTCGCGCTACGGCCGGCATCTCCTGGATCTTCGTCAAATGGTTTTTCCTTTCAAACTATGTCGTTTATGCTGAATTATTCTGACAATTAAAACAAGTAGATAAATTTTAAATCAAATAGATCCGCAAAATTATTTGTTAGTCAAGAACTCACGTTTTCACAAAAAGGAGGCCGGTTTATAAGTGTGTTGGGATCACCGCATTAATCTCTATGCCTTGAGATTTCGTGCCAATACTATTTTAAATTAAGTTATAGCTTTGGCGGCGCTATTTACTGATTACTTTAAGCAATTTTTCTTGGAAGGCTCTGGAGCCTAGAACTATGGAAGCTATGCTCTCGATTTTTTCTCGGGCTATTATATGCTTCTCCTGGCTGATTGCACCGTTGGGGATAATCTTACTTACTGCAAATTGTATTTCGGAAATTGCCCTTGAACTATCAACCGGATCTACAAGTAGTCCGCTTCTTACCCATATTCCATCAATCAGCGTCCCTAAGTGACGAGCTGCGTCTTTTGCATCCTGGTTTCCAAGAAAATTCTTCAACGAATAGGTCAAATTACTTTGAATACGCGCGTTGCAGGCAATTTGAATTCTCTGACATTGTTTATTATGGGGTACCTCTGAAATTAATGAAACCCAAGCCTGACATACTCGCTTATTAAATATTACAGATGCAAAGTTGGCGATTATTACGCACCATAAACGTTCGTGTGAAGATTCTGCATATCGGTACAGCTCAACGACTGACTCACTCAAAATTGAGTTTGAGCGCCGAAAAACAGCTTCTAGTAAATTACTCTTGTCTTTAAAATGGTGAAGAACAACGCCCTTGGAGACCCCGGCAATATCACCTACCCGATCAAGTGTTGTTCCTCGTAACCCAAATTGAACCACTGCCTCAAAAGCTGCCTTAGAAAGCTCAGTTCGACGTATTGATCTGATTGAGTTAATCTTCATTCTAGTGCTGATCTCACGGGGATGTCTTATTTACTAACGATAATTTGAAGTTTTTGAAAGTTCAATATTTAACCGTTGACACAAAAAACTTTCTACTGGTAAGCCTTTATCCACAAAAAAGATGTGAGTTGAATTTTATTTCCGCTTGCCTAACCTAATATAGGGAGAATTAAATGTTTAATTTGTCGAAAGTTGCCAGTATTGCTGCGACTGCAATTTTGGTTTCCAGCCAGACGCTCTTTGCAGGTAATGCGCCCGAAAACGATGACCCAATTAAAGTAACTATTCAAGATTGGACTGGTCAGCATTTTTCAACACATGTAGCAGCGGGTCTCTTAAAGGAGATGGGATATAACGTAGAAATAGTAGTCTCAGATGCGATCACTCAGCATCCTGCAATCGCTTCAGGCAATATTCACTTATCTACAGAAGTTTGGACAAATAATGTTGGCGATTTGTATGATGGCTTGGTCGACAAAGGAGATATTGTTGTAGTTGGAGAATTGGGGCTTTCTCCTAAAGAGGGCTGGATTTACCCGCCATATATGGAAGAAAGATGCCCGGGTCTTCCGGAGTATAAGGCTTTGTATGATTGTGCCCAAACTTTTGGTTCTGCTGAGACTTTTCCAAAAGGTAGACTGGTAACATATCCGGCCAGTTGGGGAACACGTTCAAGAGATATGATAGCAAGCATAGAAATGCCTTTCGAACCAATCCCAGGTGGTAGTGAAGGAGCGATGGTTGCCGAATTAAAATCTGCACTGTCAGCAGAGGAACCAGTAATTATGATGTTTTGGCAACCCCATTGGATATTTGCTGCATATGATTTTAATTGGGTGGAATGGAACCCCACCGATGGCAAATGCGTTGAGGAGTCCCAAGAGAAAGACACAGCTTGTGGTTTTGAACAAGCAAAAGTTCAAAAAGTAGTATCAAAAGGTTTTCAAGATAAATGGCCAGCTGCTTATGAAATGTTTAAAGCTATGCAATTGACCAATGCTGATGAAAATGCAGCTATTTTAGAAGTGGATGAAAAAGGTAGAAAAGTGGAAGAAGTAGCTGCTGAATGGATAGCCGAAAATAAAAAGATTTGGGAACATTGGATGCATTAACGCTCATTGATTATTACAGAATATACTGAGAGGCTGTAAGGCTCCTCAGTATATTTTTTGGAAATATAAATGAAAAATGATCTAAAATTTTCTGAAAAGATAAAATTGTCGTGTAGAAACTTATGGAAAGTTTATGGCGAGGATCCCGATCATTACTTCTTAAACAATTTACATGTAAAAAAAGATCCTGCAATCTTAAGCAAAAAATTATCAAACCAGGGTCACATTGTAGCAAACGCTGATGTAAGCTTCAATGTTCATGTTGGTGAAATTTTTGTAATAATGGGATTATCAGGTTCTGGTAAATCCACCATTGTTCGCTGCCTCTCTCGCCTAATTGAACCAAATGCAGGCGAAATTCTTCTTGATGGGGAGAACCTTTTAGAAAAAAGTGAAAAGGAATTAATTGAAATACGAAGGCACAAAATGGGGATGGTTTTTCAGAATTTTGGCCTTTTACCCCATCTTACTGTCATTGAAAATATCGCGTTTCCTTTAAAATTGCAGGGCTTGAAGGAAAAAGAAAGGCTAAATAAAGCTGGAAGAGTAATCGAATTAGTAGGTTTAAATGGGAGAGAAAACAATTTTATCATGGAGTTATCAGGTGGCCAGCAACAGAGGGTCGGAATAGCAAGATCACTAGCCGTAGAACCTGATGTTTGGTTTTTGGACGAGCCCTTTTCTGCGTTGGATCCATTGATAAGAAAGCAAATGCAGGACGAGTTTCTACGAATTCAGTCAGTTCAAAAAAAGTCGGTAGTGTTTATAACTCACGACTTTCAAGAGGCTTTAAGAATTGCCGATAGAATGGCTATAATGCGAGACGGACAAATAGTACAAATTGGTAAGCCGGTAGATCTTATTTTAAACCCTAAAGACAATTACATAAAGGACTTCACTAAAGATGTCCCCTGGGAAAGTGTTCTGCAGGCTTCCGACATTATAGATAAAAGCAAGAAAATATCACAAACAGCTGAAGAAGTACCATTTGATATGCCCGTAGCTAAGATGCTACCGTTACTTTCAAAAAAAACAATTGGTGTAGTTGTTGTTGATGATGATGGTAAAAGGCTTGGGATGGCAAATGCCCAAAGTTTCGTTACCGCTTTAGCAACGGCAGAAAATTAAATTGAAAAGAAAAATTTATGAAATCTCAAATCCTGGAAAAGAAAACGTTGAGTTGGATCGGGATCATTTTTATAACTGTAATTTTTTTAATTTTTAAAGAAAATTGGGGTTGGTCAACGAAATATCCCAAGGAGTTTATTGTCCCTTTTGCAGACTGGATAAATTTTTCAATGGAAAAATTTATTGATAACTTTGGTTGGTTTTTCCTGAAGATATCTTGGTTGTTAAGCTGGCCGATAATAGCAGCCCAATTGCTCTTACACAGTATTCCATGGGTAGTAGTAATGTTTTTAGTAACCTTCACAGCCTACTTATCTTCGGGTCTTAGATTAGCCTTATTTACCTTTTCTGCTATTTTTTACATGGTTTTAATCGGGTATTGGGAAGAAAGTATGAATACCCTAGCTTTAGTACTAATATCTGTTCCCATGGCAATATTTATTGGATTTGGATTAGGAGTTTGGGGATTTTTTTCAAAAAGGGCGGAAAAAATAATAATGCCTATCCTAGATATATTTCAGACCGTTCCTACGTTTGCGTATTTACTGCCAATCTTACTTTTATTTGGATTTGGAACAGTAGTGGGCTTGATTGCTAGTGTCTTATATTCTTTCCCTCCCATGGTAAGAAACACGATTCTCGGGCTTAAAAGAGTTCCTGATCATATTATTGAGTCTGCAATTATGTCTGGTGCGAATTCAAAACAACTTTTTTGGCAAGCAATGCTTCCTTCATGTAAAAAACAAATACTTTTAGGAATTAACCAATCAACTATGGCAGCTTTGAGCATGGTTATTATTGCTGCAATAATCGGAGGGACAGCTGATATTGGGTGGGAAGTTTTGTATTACATAAGAAAAGCTGAAGTTGGGCAGAGCTTGGTTGTAGGATTAGTAATAGCTTTGATGGCTATAATAATTGATAGGATAACCTCAGGTTTTGCTCTGCAATCTGATAAAGACACAAAGGGTCCGGGATTTTCTAAAAATTCTAAAAAAAATTATCTAAGCTTTGCTATTCTTGGAAGTACAATCTTATTTTTGTTAGCAAGATTTTTTGTAGTCTTAGATGATTGGCCGTACGATTTAAGTGTGTGGGTCGCAAGCCATATCAATGATTTATTTGAAACATTTGTAAAAGCCTTTAGAACGGAAATCAAACAACTTAAGAATTATACATTATTTTTTATAATGTTACCGACTAAAATTGGATTGGAACAAGCGGTGAGCCCTTTTACTTGGGGGTTTCCGCTAGAGATGATTCATAAGATATTTTATTTTACATCGTTTTCAGCATTATCTATTTGGTTTTTGAAAAATAAAAAAAATGATATTTTTGTGTTTATTATTTTATTGATGATTTTTTTATATTTTGGTTTAACTCGTATGCCTTGGCCGCCTCTTCTATTAATTTATAGTTTTTTTGCATGGCAAATCGGTGGGTATAAACTAGCACTGGGCACCTTTTTGGGCCTTGGGTTTATTGTTAGCGTTGGAATGTGGCCAGAAGCTATGATTTCAGTTTATCTTTGTGGAATAGCTGTAGTTTTTTGCTTTATTGTGGGCACATCTATAGGTGTTTGGGCCGCACATAATTCAATTGTATCAGCCATCATTAGGCCTATAAATGATACTTTACAGACCATTCCTTTGTTTGTGATTTTAATTCCGTTTGTCATGCTTTTTAAAATTGGTGATTTTACTGCGCTTCTAGCAATTATCATTTATGCTATAGTTCCTTCCATTCGATATGCTGAACATGGAATTAGAAATTTACCAAGCGAAGTAATTGATGCATCAAAAATGATGGGCTCAACGAAAATGCAATTACTTTTTCTAGTAAAAATACCACTAGCACTGCCTGTAATAATGTTGGGATTAAATCAAACAATTATGTATGGAATTGCGATGCTAGTTATTGCTGCATTGATAGGAACAAACGGGTTGGAGCAAATTGTATTTATTGGTTTAACCGATGGGAATATGGGGAAAGGCTTTATTGCGGGCATATCTATGGCGATTATTGCTATGATTGTCGACCGAATTACCAAGACTATTAGTGAAAGAAGAAGTGAGGCATTGGGCCTAGAGATTAAATAGAAGTATCGGAATTAGCAGCCGAATTGAAAAGAAACTTTATGGAAAAAGAATTAGAGGAATTACCTTTAACCAGTTCCCATTGGGGTACTTATAGAGCACGTGTCAGCAACGGGCGTGTTCAGGAACTTTTGCCTTTTGAGCATGATTTAGATCCTTCTCCGATTGCAGCTGGGCTAATTGATGTTCAGGATGGGCCATCGCGCATTGATGCCCCCATGGTACGCAAAAGTTGGCTTGATGGGGGCCCCGGTCACCGCGCAGATTTACGTGGCGTTGATCCTTTTGTCGCTGTGAGCTGGGATGAAGCAAGCAAACTTGTTGCTGTTGAAATTGATAGGGTTAGAAAAAACTATGGCAATCGTGCGATTTTTGGCGGGTCTTACGGATGGGCCAGTGCCGGCCGTTTCCATCATGCGCAAAGCCAACTTCATCGTTTTCTCAATTGTGCAGGCGGTTATACACGGTCGAAATTCACTTACAGTTTTGCCGCAGCAGAAGCGATAGTTCCCCATATTTTGGGAAGCTTTAGGGACTATCTGGACACCTGTACAAGTTGGGATTCTATCCGTGAACATACTGAGCTTTTTGTCTGCTTTGGAGGAATACCGCTTAAAAACGGGCAGATCAGCCAAGGCGGAACAGGGCGACACTACCAGCGGGAAAAATTAATTTCTGCCGCAGCAGAAAACATTGACTTTGTGAATATAAGCCCGCTTAGAGCCGATTTGTTGCACAGCATCGGAGGCGAATGGTTTGCT
>CACPHA010000010.1 GCA_902633655.1 Paracoccaceae bacterium | reverse complement strand
CTACCAAAATAGCAAACCAGCTAACCTCAATAAAAGTTTTTTTTGTGAGTGGTTGGTAATGTGAGGTGGGGAGGAGATACCTTGGTGGAAGGTGTGGAACATGTGGAAGGTTTTATAGGATTTATAGGTTGGTCTCTTTAAGACCCGACATATTTCTGCACCACGTTATTCTCAGGCAGATTTAGGGAGATCATCATGCGGGTATTCGCGGCTGTTTTATTGCCTGGGTTGGCGTCCAAGTCGTGAGCCTTTGATGCAAGAAAACTTTAATATTCACATTCTGAGCTGGGATATGATTTGGTAGTTGATGGTGTTATAGGTAACAAAACTAATAGAAAATTAAAAATATTTTTAAGAGAAAATTCGTATGAATTTGATGGTGAAATTACAACAAAGGTAATTCCAGACTTTTGCAATTTAAAATCTTAACTTCTTGCAGAGTACGCCCGCGCGCGAGCCGGTTTTATGTCTTTAAAAATCTGGTAGAGTGGCTCTACAATAAACATATTTTAATCAGGTTAAATAGCTGCATATCAACCTTTTTAAGCCCTTTGTGAAAAATCAAGTTCGGTGCGCGCTCATGTGGGGTGGGCTTGGTGCGTAATCATCCATACAAATCTCAATAACAATTAACGCCACTTTAACTTTTTGCTGCTTGATTAAGGTCCGCCACCACATCCTGCCCACTCCTGTTACTTGTATTGCTGGCGCTATTCCTTTGCAAGATCAGGGGTTTACAACGGCGTTTTTCAGTTGATGTGGCGCATCATCTTTCATGTCAGCTATAATTATCGCTAAACCTCAGCCGGTGATTCACCGAGGATGGGTTTTGGATAGTGCAGATATTAAAAGGAAAAAGCGTCTATTTTGTAGTTCATATGTATGGTGACATCACCCGAAACCGTACAGTTTCGTGACAAAAATCTATTCCACTTTTATGCAATATATTTTCAACTTGGTGGAAACTCAGTGGGTACAGCACTTAATAATCAACCGCCAAGCGGATGATTTTCGGAGAAGTCTTGAAATATTTGAAGGGGTTTTGTGTTGTCATTCAGAAAAATCAGGGGGGAGCCAAAGGGACGCCAAGTTTGTCTGAAAATACCGCATTTTTATACCGTGGAGGATCGCTTAGCTAACTACACCTAAAATCAAGCGCCGTCCCATCGTCTTAGCATCCAGTACCACTGTTCTGGATTCGCCATGATCCGGGCAGATAGAATATTGTTAAAAACATGCGTCATGGTGATGCTGTCGGTGTGGGGGATTGGGGCTTCGAACTCCACGCGAAATGCGTTCCCATCATCAATGCGTGTGCCAAATGCAGGGATCATCGGCAGATCGTATTTAAGTGCAAGCTGGGCAGCTGAAAGAGATGTGAGAGCGTCATGCCCGAGAAATGGTATCCTTACACCTTCCGAATATTTTTCATCTAACAAGATTGAAATAATGCCGCCATCCCGCAGATGCCGAACTAGGGCCCTGGTTCCAACTTTGCCCGTTGCCAAAATCGGCTTCCCCCCTGCCTCAATACCAGCAAGAATGCGGCGCGCGTAGTGGCGGTTCTTGTGTGGTCGATACACAGCGCCACTTTCAAGCCCGTTCATCTTGATCACGGCGCGAACAGCTTCCCACTGTCCAAAATGGCCCGAAACAATGATCGCTCCCTTGCCAGCCGCTTGAGCCTCTTTCAGGGCAATAAGGCCAGGTCCTGAGGCACTGAATTTATGGTATTGGGTTTGAAATTCAGCATCGTGATAAATCTCAAAAAGTGTTCTTCCCATATGTCTGCCCATATCTTGGCCCAACTTAGCGCGCGCGCCACGTTTCATATTAGGAAAAACCCGTTTGGCTTCGCGGTCAAATCTGCGCCTTGCAGGTGGAAACCAACGCATGACAGTTTCAAATGTTGTCCCTAATCCACGAGATCGAGAGTCAAAGGAGCGCCATCGAACAGCCGTCAGCGCCGACCACAAAGGGAAGTATCTGGCATGATGTAAAAATGATTTCAACAATGTGGGAAGCATTGCTTTTTATGACAGGATTCACAAGAAATACCAATCGAAAAGGTACTTTCAGGCAAAACCACTTTAGACGGGCAGGGCATTTGTAGTCTCGTTTGCCGCCCCTTTCGGCCACTTGTGGTCCGTTAAAGTCGCAAGAGGGGCTGGGTGTGGAGTTATGTTGATCCTACGGAACGAATAGCGTTAGCTTAATGGATACTGATTCCTAACGAGGAGCGCATGGCATGTTTGGCCACAATGGCAGAATTAAGTGGAAAAAAATTGTAGGCGTAATGCGTTAACTACTAAAAAACTTACTACATTACTTATCATCAGGAACATCTAAATTTTTTTGGTCAGATACGCGATCTCATTTGTCTGAATGCACCACCATTTTACTCTAGTAAGTCATTTTTTTAATTCATATAGTAACTTTATATTTTTTAATTTAGTACTATTTCAAAACCAATATTTCAGACTCCACACATTTCTGCACTGCGTTATTGTGAGGTAAATAGCTGGAGTAATCCGATGAAAACTATGACAATGGTATATTTCAAGCCGAAGCCCGAACATTTTGATGAGTTTGTTGCATCACTTAAAAAATCAGCACCCGATAGCTACGTGTTAACTCGCGATGAAGAGGTTATGGAAGTTTGGTTAAAGGACAGCGTTGATGAACTGGCTGAACAACAGCCAAGTGCTTTAGACTGGTTGGATCAACATAGGTACATGTTGCAGGAATACTCCAACGACGAAGGTCATACCCGTCCCTTCACAGCATTTGTTGAGCAAGAGCCAGCTTATCTAAGAGATCAAGATTAAGATTTCCACACGCGCACCTTACCAGCAATTAGCCGATTTATCTTTTTCTGTATAAAAAGTACTCTAAGGGTATATTACGAAGCCTGATAGAATGGAAAACGCCGCCACTTTGGAAATTAAAGGCAAAATCATTGAACTATTACCCCTAAATCCTGCTGCCTTCGGGTGCAGTACATGCTGGGAGACGGAGGGTAGGGGGATTGTTTTGAAATTAAAAGGCGATACAGCATGGCCTTGAAATTAGAAGTTTTAGAGATTTTTTATGACATTGAAGTTGGTTATCATAGTCGTTTGTGTTTTGGGATTTGGACTTATGGCTGCTTGGTTTTTAGTTCCAAAATTTCTTGAGCAACCTAGTTACGAAATAATTGAGAAAGAGCGGGAATTTGAGATTAGAAAGTATGAAGCGATGCTCTTGCAGTCTGTAAATGTCACTGGGGACCAGTATTCCTCACTTAGGAAGGGTTTTAGACCTTTAGTGAGCTACATCGGAGCTAAGCGGAGGGATGGTGATAAAATTTCAATGACTGCACCAGTAATGCAGGCCTTAGGAGACAATCACAAAGATTGGATTGTATCTTTCTCGATGCCTTCAAAATATACAAAAACAAGTCTGCCAGATCCAAGTGATAAAACCCTTTTTACAGAAGAGTTCGAACCACGTATAGCAGCGGTTATCAGATTTAGTGGTAGGACCGATGAGAAGATGCTTTTAGAAAAAACGAAAGCACTTTTAGATTGGCTACAAGATACCGACTATGAAATAAAATCAAAACCAAAATATATGTTCTATAACGACCCAAGCACACCAGGGTTCTTAAGGCGAAATGAGGTTATGGTGCTAATTAAATGAGCTGTATAAAAACAACTCTTATCTTTGGGCTGCTCTCATTCCTCATTTGTTCTTGTGAATGGAGGCAGGGTTCTGAGAAATGGTTTTCAGCTACTCCACAAAGTGAAATCACTTCTTACTACACTGGCGTTTGTCAAGAATTTGGTTTTCAGGTTGGCACCTCTGCAATGGCAGAATGTATACGAACTCAAATAAATCAACAGAAAGAAGAACACCCAAGCAAGCGCTAGAAGAGCAAAAAATCAGAAAATTTACAATATAACAAAACTTGAGCCTGGTTGGTCCTTCAAATACACCTTCACTCCGTAAATTACACTTCTTGAAGAAGTTTTTTATATGGGCAGTTGTAAGTTGGTCAGTTCAATCGGCAATAGCTATGATGATGAATATCTAGTACAGATGTAAAAGGCATCTCTTTTTCCTATTACGGTATCCGCTCATCAACCTCCCCTTTTTTAATTGATTTTTTCAGCTCCACTACTGAAAAAGTATCAGAGCCCACCGACGTATCCATCTTTTCGCGACTCTGAGCCGCCAATATAGGCTCCGTTGCCCCTCTTTAAAATTAGTTGTGCGCCGCCAAATCCAAATGCATTATCCGGGGCTTCTAACGTTACCTGGTGTCCCATGTCTTTGAGTTTATCAACAATTTTATGGTTCATGGTGGCCTCACAGGCCACTTCAAGGCCTTTTGTCACGCGCCAGCGGGGGGCATCGATTGCCATTTGAGGGTCCTGAGCCCAAAGCTGGGTTCTCAGAGACATTTGTAAATGGCCTTGTGCTTGCATCGGCCCGCCCATGACACCGAAGCTCATCAAAGGCTCGTTATCTTGCATCAGAAATGCTGGGATAATCGTATGAAAAGGTCTTTTTGAAGGTCCAATGACATTGGGGCTAGATTTTTCCATTGAAAATCCCGCACCTCTATTTTGCAGGTGGATGCCAGTCCCAGGCACGCAGACACCAGAACCAAACCCTGCATAATTCGATTGGATAAATGATACCATAATACCGCTTTCATCTGCGGTGGAAAGATAAACGGTGCCACCAACTTTAGGTGCGCCAGCTTTGAAATCTGTGGCCTTGTTTGGATTGATCAGTTTTGATCTTTCTAAATGATAATGACTTTCAAGCAAGTGGTGCGGTGTGACGGATGTCATATAGTCTGGATCAGCGACATAAGATTCTGCGTCTCGCAGCGCTAATTTCATTGCCTCAATCTGAAAATGAAGTGCCTGAGGGTCATCTACAGCCAAATCACGGACAGGAGTCTGCTTGAGAATACCCAACGCAATCAAGGCCGCAATGCCTTGCCCGTTGGGCGGAATTTCATGCAAATCGAAATGGTCAAAGTTGTTGCTCAGTGTTCCGCACCAATCTGGTTTGAAATTTGCCATATCAGAAAGCCGTAGGCCTGCATCATGCTGAATGGCAAATTCCTCAATCCGTTCTGCCAAGTCGCCTTCATAGAATGCGCGTCCCTTTGTTTCGGCAATGCGTTCCAAAGTTTTTGCCATGTCGGGATTCGAATACATTGTTCCCGCTTCAGGTACTTTTCCTTGAGGTATAAAATTCTGTGTAAAGCCCGGTTGATCTTTTAGTTCAGCAGCGCCTTTCGCCCAGAGCTGTGCGATCAAAGGGGATACGGGAAATCCGTCATTTGCATATTTGATTGCAACCTCAAAAAGGTTCTCAAAGGGTAACTTCCCAAATTTACTAGAAAGTTCGACCCATCCTCCAACAGCGCCCGGTACAGTCACGCTCTCCCATCCTCGAAAAGGGATAAATCCGATTTTTTTAAATCTCTCATAAGACCAACTTGCCGGTGCGCGGCCAGATGAATTCAGGCCGTGCAGATGTTTGCCATCCCAGATGATGGCAAATGCATCGGAGCCAAGTCCACATCCAGTTGGTTCAACAAGCGTGAGGGTAATTGCTGTCGCGATCGCAGCATCGACTGCATTTCCCCCCTGGCTCAGCATTTTTAATCCAGCTTGGACCGCCAAGGGTTGGCTTGCGGCAACTAAATTACGCGCAATAACGGCCGAACGCCGTGAGGGATAATGATGATGATTTTGAATTTCCATCTGAACGGATCTCATGTTGCCTTCGACTGGCTGCTATACCCATTTATACGGCGTTTTTCCTCGGCCTTCAGAATGGCTTCGTCAAGAGGGCGGCGATCGACCATGCCTGAAAAGTTTTCAGTTGTAGGCAAAGCCGTTTTGAAAATGTTAAAGCGTTCATCTGCAACAACCATTAACCGTTTCAGCTCGGACAGGGGATCAGCGTGATCATCTACTCTCAGATCCAGGATAGGATAGGGCTGTCCCTTATGTATTTTTATTGCAGCAGCCTGTTTGCCTCTTTTATCACCGCCCGCCGCTTCGCCTGCTTCCATAGCACATAGCAGCCGATCTGCCATTGGCTTATCGGCGTATTGAGACCAAGCCTGCAAAGTGCGTTGGACTACGCCTGGCCCCACCAGCATATTGCCTGCAACTGAAACATGTTCATCCATCACATGACCCGCCCAGTCAACGCATTCTGATCCAGTATGCTGAACAATTTCACTATGATTAGAAATACCGTGAAATTGCCGCGCTTCTCTTCCTTCATCTTCCAATTTAAGGTTTGAGAGAACCTCTTTAAACGAAATGCCTTGCGTCAACATAGAAATGCTCCGAAGTCCCCACAGCGGATTGACAAAAGCTTGGCTTGCAATCACGATATCTTGCGTCATGTAAGGCACCAAAGATCCACACGCAAAGAACCTGCTGGCAACTGCTATACCAATCTCATTTGTTTCAGGAATTTTGGCCACTATCGAATAGGTCATTTGCAATCATCCACCTGTGTTTATCGTTTAAAAAGAAAGCATTTACTTGATCTAGACGCAATATATGAAAAAATTGAGAATTTCCTTGACAGATGGAGCACCTTACCGCCACCGTGGAGAGGCGCTACAGGCCTTATCGCTAAGCCTTTGTTTCCAAATCTAAATGGGTACCTGAACCCATACTGCACGGACATTGATGAGCGGTATTAATATTTTGAGTTGACCTACTTTTGGCGAAATACCATGAAAAATGAAGACTTAATCAAGAAAGCCAAAAATGAACTCAAGGATGCGTATGATTTTGATCCGAAAGATCCGCTTTATGGATTAACCACTGACAATCTGTCTGGTGAAAAGCTTTCGCGCAGAACGACATTGCGCCTTTTGGCAGCAGGTGGTGCATTAACCCTGGCAAATGTTCTTCCAGGTTTGCGTCCCGGATCTGCCTTGGCTGGCGGCCACAGTGGTGGAGAATTAAAGTGTGCCTGGTCCGGAGTGGGAGAGATTGTTACGCTTGATCCTGCTAAAATCAATCAGGTTTTGCAGTTTCAAATTGCATCAAATGTCCTATCTGGTTTGATGCATATAAATAATGCGCTCGTGGCTCAGGGTGATCTGGCTGAATCTTGGTCCGTATCCTCCGATGGTCTAAATTATACTATTAAGCTGCGAGAGGGTGTCACGTTCCATAACGGTGATAGCTTCACCGCAGACGATGTCCTATTCACTTTTAATCGCTCGAAAGATCCAGAGCAATCCATTCACAGCCGGGTAATTGCAAATGTGAGTGATCTTCAAAAGCTAAATGATTATGAGGTAAAATTTTCGCTTAATAAGCCTCAGGCCTCTTTCCTCACCAAAGCTCTGGAGCGGGCCTCTGGTCGCGCGATGACAATCGTTAGTCGAGGCGCACTGGAAGTAATGGGAAGCGCGCAATATGGTTTAGCGCCTGTTGGAACCGGCCCCCTACAAAGTGGTAGAACACAAACAAGGTGGCAGTGTCATTCTGGAACGATTTGCCGATTACTATGACCCAGAGCGCCCCAAGCTTGATAAAATCGCAATCACACCAGTCGATGGAGCAGAACCACTTGCAGCTGCATTAGAAGCCGGGGACATACAATATGTGGGCGGTAACCCAATTCCATCTCAATTGATCCAGCGTTTTCAATCCAACGATGATCTGAAGGTAGACATCAAACCAGGTCCAGGATTTCAATCGATTTGATTAAACCCTTGGCGAGATTATATGCGCGTTGAAAATTTCGATAAGCCGCTTTCTGAATTAAAGAAAGAAAAGGGATTTCAGGTACGTTTGGCAATTGCCAAAGCACTTGACCGTGATCTTTTCATCAAGCAAGCCAAATTTGGAAATGGATATCCTGCCCATGGGTCCATCAACCCTGCAATGGGGTACTATTTCGATGAGAATTTGGCAAATGTGTCAGAGCAGGCTTATGATCCAGAAGGGGCGAGTGAACTCTTGGCGAAGGCTGGCTACCCCGGCGGAAAAGGGTTCCCGGAAATAAAACTGAAGACGACACCAAACACCAAGCGTGATGGTCTCGTTGTTGCGAATATTCTTAAACAAGTTTTGGGAATAAGTGTGCTCGTTGATCCAAAAGACTTTTCGGTTGGCATCGAAGAATTTGACACGCTGAACTACGATATGCGACTTGGGGGTTCTGGTGTTGATTATGACCCTGATGACGGACTGGTGGATTGGATGCAAACCAATTCAAAGTTCAATGGTCGCAAACGAGATAAGAGTAATTTTCATTTGGATTTTATTCTGAGGCCGAATCTGATGCAGCTGCTGACGCACAGTCATTGGTGGCCGATCCAGCAGAAAGGCGCGAGCTTGTGAGAAAGGCCAATCGTATCACGTCTGATAAAGTGACTTGTGGCTTTCTCTATCATCCCGTTGATGTTTCGGTACATCATAAATCTGTGCAAGTTCCCGAAGAAGCTAGGATTCCAGGATTACACGAGCTTGACAGAATTTCTTTTGCTTAACTGTAAAATGAGTCAGCAGGCATAAGGCCTGCTGATCTCTTACGATGGCAGGATATATTTTACGCAGGATTTTAGGGGCGCTGCTAGTAATGTTAGCGGTTTCCACGCTCGTTTTCTTCATGCTACGACTTGTGCCAGGTAATCCAATCGGCGCTATGTTGGCGGATGCAGGGAGTGATGAAGCACGTGAAGCACTCACTAGAAAATTTGGATTTTATCAACCTGTCATAATTCAATTTTTTAAGTGGTTGCTAAACCTTGTTCAGGGGGATCCCGGAACATCGCTTTATGGATCCAATCAGAAAGTTACGGTGATCCTTTACGAAGCCTTACCAAAAACGCTTTCTTTGGCTGGGTTATCATTCTTTATTGCCATCACCATTGCTTTGCCGGCTGGTATAATATCGGCGATCAAAAAAAACACAGCAGCAGACAACACGGTTTCCATTTTTGCATTTCTGGGATTGTCGATGCCTGATTTTTGGCTCGCGATTCTTTTGATCATTATCTTCGCAGCGAACCTGCAATGGTTGCCTGCGATCGGCTATGCACCACTTTCAGCGGGCTTTTGGGAATGGTTTCGCCATCTGATATTACCATCAATCGCCATAGGAACAGGTTTTTCAGCTATAATAGCCCGAATGGTAAGGTCCTCGTTATTGGGAGAGTTGAAGTCAGATTATATGCGTACAGCGGCGGCAAAAGGGTTAAGTACGAGTAAAACGGTGGTTTTACATGCTTTACCTAACGCCATGCTTCCCGTGATCACGGTTCTAGGCGTTGCCTTGGCACTACTTATATCTGGTGCAGTCGTAGTGGAAAACGTATTCTCGATAAAAGGGTTGGGAAGGGTGTTGATACAGGGCATTTTGAACAGAGATTATCCTGTGGTGCAGGGTGCTGTACTTCTTATTTCAGCGTTCTTTGTTTTTGCGAACTTAATTGTAGATCTGCTTTATTCAGTAATGGATCCGCGAGTTAGGTATGAATAATGTCTGAAAAACTGACTTTTCAAAGTGATCAGAGTTATTCAAAATCTTTTGCGCTTGCGCGTATCTATTCAGTCTTTAAGGCGGACGGCACAGCCAAGGGGGGATTAATCATCTTATTGATTTTTCTTTTTGCGGCTCTTTTTGCGCCATGGCTTTCCCCCCATGATCCAAACGAGATGACACTAAACATGATGTCGGCTCCATCTTGGCAACATTTTCTGGGGACAGATGACTTGGGAAGAGACTTGTTTTCACGCATAATATGGGGCACCCAAGTCTCTCTTTTTGTCGGATTTGTCACGGTCGCAATTTCGCTTGTTGTGGGCGTCTTCTTGGGAGTTTGGGCAGGATATTATGGTGGGTGGATCGATATGATCATAATGCGCTATATTGATCTGCAGTGGGCTTTCCCAAATTTTATCATAGCCGTTTACTTGGTAGCAGTTTTCGGCACAGGTCTTTTGAACATTTTTGTCGCGATTTCGCTTGCTTTTTTGGATCATTTTGCCCGTGTTGCACGATCAATTGTTCTGTCTCTCAAAGAGCAACCTTTCATTGAAGCAGCTCGTGTTGGGGGGACATCGGATTTTCGCATCATGCTTAAACACATTTTACCCAACGCTATGGGGCCAATAATTGTTCAAGCTTCTGTCTCAATTTCATATGCCATTCTAGGCGAAGCATCTCTGTCATTTCTAGGATTGGGAGTGGGGGTCAACACCCTAACATGGGGGCTCATATTAGCAGATGGGCGTAGCTTTATCAGTCAGGCCTGGTGGTTGGGAGTTTTTCCAGGCCTGGCAATCATGTTAGTTGTGTTATCCATAAACTTCATCGGTGATGCTGTGCGGGATGCTTTTGATTTGCGCGATAATACATTTTAAAGAGACAAGCCTCGCTCATTACATATTGCCTTAGCTATCTTGTTCAAGCCCGGATATAGGGCCTAATGACACTACCTGCATATCGCTTCAATTAGATTCCAGAAGCTATTATTCATACCATCGTTGAGCCCAGTGAGAATGGGCCAAAAGAACTTGGTGCCTATGCCGCCGTGTAATGCAAGGTAGTATCAGAAGCGCAGGCCGGCTGCAACAAAAGCAGTTATTACAATATTTTTAGTTTTAGGCATTTTTGAACTTTATCAAACAAGACTTGTTGCAAATTTAGTAAACAGTATATGCCCAATACGTAAGGCATTTAATCTTCGACTTGCACTTCTTGGTATCACGCCTAAAATATTAAGTCGCAGGAGTTTAAATTAAGGCTAGGCAGCACTCTTGCTCCCTATCTTTGCATTATAACTAAGAATTTCTTAACGGGTCTGAAGACTTACATTAACTTCAAGCTTTTTAATAAGAAATTTATTGGTTGTCATGAAATGTAGTTTAAATATCTCACGATTCTAAAGAATGAACACACATGTTCAAAAAAATAACTTTTGTAAGTGGTGAGGTTTATACCTATTACAAGGTGCACTGTGGGTGGTGAGAAGAAAAATGCTTAAAAACCTTTTTATTAAACCGGGAAATTTTTGTGTAGCGAATATTTATAAAGGCCAAAGTTTGAAGGTAATAAGTACGTTTGGGAATCAGGTTGTAGACTTTTGGGCGCTCAACTCAGAGAACTTCAATGAGATATTGTCCATGTCGCATAGCAGATCGGCGCTGTATAAAATTTGGTTTGAGCCAAACGATATCTTGGTTAGTAATCACTTTAAGCCAATTTTGAAGGTTTCCTCTGATACTTCCCAGGGATGCCACGATACACTTCACGCAGCATGTAGCCAAGGGAGTTACAAGTTCTATGGGGAGCCAGCTCCACCTTCTAGCTGTGACGAAAATTATAATGCAGCCATGGAAAAAATTGGTGCCAAAAGCTTTGCAACTCCAAGTCCTTGGAATTTGTTTGAGCATGCTTTTGTTTTAGATGATGGATATCTAAAAGATAAACCAACTACTGCAAAACCGGGCGATTATGTGGAACTGGAGGCTTTAAAAAATCTAATAATTATTTGTTCCGCTTGTCCCTCAAAAGTTGGCAGTATCAGCGGTTTCGAACCTCAGGGAGCCACTCTTGAATATTAATAGCAAAATTTTAAAAATTTCCATTCCCCATATGCTAACCAAGAGTAGATTTTCCTTCTAAACCCTGTTCCGACATACTTGCGGCGTTCGGCATACGCATTTCAAAAACGTCTGTGACAGAGGTGTAGTCATAATATCCCAGTCGCGCCAAAGGTCGAATTTTTGGAATATCCATTTTACCTTCAGCAGTAAGGTAACTATCCTTGACGTGGATAAGGATAACCTCACCATATATAACTTCAACCCAGCCATGATTTGAATTGCCACGCAGTCGATGGGTCGAGAGATAACGGCACTCAAAATGAGCCGGACTTTCCAAAACACGTGGCCCTGGCGCAGATATACAAGGTTCTGGAGTTACGCCAGCGTGTTGAAATTCATCCTCTGTCTCGGATAATTCAACCGAAGAGAGGTTGACTGCATTACGTAGACCATAGGTGGCCATATTCCAAACAAACCATCCTGTCTCCTCCGCGTTCACAACCGTGTGTTTACGATCACCAGAAGATAACTGATTGGCTGCAAACATCACCATTGGCGGATCAAAGGTCAAATTTTGCCACTGGCTAAAAGGTGCTAGATTGGGTGTGCCCTGTTTGGAAACGGTCGAAAGCCACCCAATTGGTCGTGGTACGGTACATGATTTAAAGGGTGAAAATTTAAGCGGGCACGGTTCGGATTGCGGCGAATATTGCAAAAAATCACCTCACAAGGTTAAATTCTAATTGCTAAATCATTACACCTGTCCACAGTTCTGTCTACCGCGAACTTCGTCTCTAAAATGCTTAAATTTGTTGCTATTTGCTAAGTAAAAGTAGTTTAAGCCATTGCCCGTAGAAGCGATTTATATTGCAGTTTAGTATTTACGCCAATGAGGATATAGGCAAATTAGCGCCAGGTTTACAGCCTAACTAATGAGTTAAGTGTTAGCTGGTTTGTAGGCGCTTGTGATTGACTTGGAAGTGCTCCAAATGGAGCATCATCTACTAACCCGAGATACAGATTATCTGGCATTGAGCCAGATAACTCAAATGGAAGCTTAGCGTACATCAGCAATTATTTAATAGGTCAACTCATATCTACTAATACGCTATTAGGTCCACATGTGAAACTAATCACGTTAACTGCGCTACCATGAGCGGCAAAAACATCTTTTACGGTAGCCATTCGATCTGAACCGTCAATATTACCTTTAATGCTTTCCGGCGTGGATTAGCCAAAGAATAAAAATTAACTGAATTTCTATTTTCTGCTTCTTTTGAATACATTAATGGCACCACGAAAATTAAGTTTCATGGTGCAAAGATTGTTGCACTTATTAACGCTGACTTGAAAATACCAACGAGTGCTGATTTCGACCAAGCGATAAAGTTGATGAACAATAAATCCTAAAATTCCATTCGCACTTCAACAACACCAGTAAATGTTTCAGTTTTAGGTTTAAGTCGATTTCTGTATGGAATTATCCAATCGTCACCGAACTCATTGATAGTTGTTAAATCCTCTGGATTTTCATAAGTCCAAATCACGCTCATACTTTCAGGGCTAGTGACATCTTTTACCACTTCCATAGTGGCCTTGCCTATAAGGGGACTTTTGAAATCCCCCCATTTTTTCTCTAAGATCATAATAAACATATCGCAGGTTTCTTCATCTGCGAAAGTATTCATTATTGTCCGCCTAATGTCTGCCATTAATAAATCCTATTAGCTGGTGGAAATCATTGCACGCCATAATTATGCTCCCCATTTTAATAGCTAGACTCCCTGCATTAAACTTTCACCCTTTTGGAAGCCTTTTTTGGTACGTTGTGAGTAATATCATGATTGAAAACATCGGTACGGCTGTTGTTTAGATGCGTAATTCAATTACTTGAAGGCGATTACCGGACACAACTTATCGTAAGTTTTCCATCACCCTTCTAACCCAAATATTTACAATCCACGAACGTACTTACACATCGTGTGAAAAAATACTTAACCGCACTGTCAAGGTTATTTTTATCGAGTAAAACCAATGTTTCGCAACTAAATAATAAAACATTTTTCATTAACATCTAATTTTCATCTGCTATTACAGGGTCTTTTTTATAATAAGCCGCAAGCAGCCCCTCAAAAGCAACTTCCAGCTCCCACCCAGTTTCGTCCTTATCGGCGTCTCTCTGAGTAACAGCTCTGCTTGCAGCTTCTTCATCCTCATAGACCGAAATACTTAAAGCTGTTGTTTCGCCTGTAGCAATAGCCATCATCATTTGGATTTCTGGAAATATATCACTGGCCCTTGTGTTGATGCGATTGAGGACATTATCACGGTTCTCTAATGTTTTTGCATCGACCATTACTGCTCTTAAGTAACTCATCGTTTTCCTCTACAATATCTAATAAATTTTAATATTTTTAATGCCTTGAACAAAATTTGACGAATAGAAAATATGCTCATGCATCATGGTAATGGAAATGACGCTCCTTATAGATCGGATTGCTATCTCAATTTTATACAACTTATTGAAGTGAAAAATTCAAATAACTGACTTAGTGAGTTGGTGCAAACTTACTGGTAATAGAGTTTATGGAAATTTAGGAGCTTTTTTTGGATAGAGGGCGAGGGTATAAGTAAAAAGCATCCTGCAAGCCGCTTAGTACATCTAAATTCCCATTGCTATGCAGTGCATGGTAATTCCATAGGTCGTAATTTATTCACCAATAAGCTTTAGCCAATCGCCAACATTTATTGGTCAGGCAGCTCTGTTTGCCACGCAAAAACGGAAGGCTTAATGCCAGCGTAGGGTGGTTGTAGTGAGACTAACGCTTTGGGACTAAGCAAATTTATCAGGCTTTACTCGGTTAGCAATTTGTCGCCATGCTTTACCGTTCTTAATCAGCGTAACTGATGTAACTATTTCAGCACCATCCTGCCCCCGCGCTTCTGAAACATAGTCATTTTCCCTGAAGAGCCTATCTATACCATCAACTTGCTCGTCAAGTGTAAGCAATTCAGTTTCTCTTATGAACATAAAGTCTGCGTGATGAATGTCCCGGAAGGCGTATTTGTCCCAATTAGAAAATACTGCCCTATATTTTTGGTTGATACTCATTTTCCCCTCCCTTACTTCAAGTGTTTAAACCCGCAACCAATTAGCTATTACAAATAATTGAAAGGTAGTTACACTAAGTTCCAGATCATTTGTTCTGGAGGGTTAGGAAAGCCTGAAAATTAAGAGGTTGCGGCAAAATACTGCTTTCATTTTCTAGCTATGGCTAGACTAGATGCTCTACTCCAACTAGCGAGGTGCTTCGACCTCTAGATTATAACCTGCGTGGTGTGACTAGAACTTGGCGCTCCGGGCCGAAAGAGCTTCAATTACATCTTGTTTAGCCTTCCCTGAAAATATAACAGTGGTCGTATCAACCTGTTCAAAATCTTCAGTTGCCAATGGGCTCGACATATGATTGCTCAAACGAACCATCATAGTATTGCTATCAATGAAAGCTTCTATTAATGTTGCTTCTCCTCCATCTTTAGGTATATGCCATTAATAACTAATGTTATTTTTTTCTTTAAGATCGCTTACATATTTTGATGCGCGATCTTTAGACCACGCCTTGAACATTTCAGCGTCTCTTACGTTGAGTTGAATAATTCAAACCGTTAGGTCGGGATGTGTATTTAATTTAATCATCGCGTTCCCTCATTTCTGTAGGAGACGATCGTAACTCAAAAATCAAATCGGTGACCAGTTGTCGATTTTTGTCTATAAAATATAAGCTGTGTGAAAGAGTTATAATTAATTCGATTAATTTTGGGTGCCATCACAATAGCGGATTGAAAATTTTGAGTTTTGAATTGACTTTGTGAGTTGAAAACCGACTCAGTGGCGCTGGAAATTTAAATAGAAGTTATCAACTTATAAGTACAACAAAAGATTTTTTGTATTTATTATATGGTAGCCACAGCTCTTTCTAGTACCGATTTTGCCCAATTTTTAGTAACGCAATTGCACCAGTGCCTTTGCTACGGAAATGTTGCCTGGTTACCTTAATTATGTCTGGGGTCGCTGTGAATTTAGTTAGTTTTAGTTTCATGCTATTTCTTGAATTCGAATCTTGGTAAAGCATGCAATTTGTGATTTCGAAATGCGTTTATACCTAGATTCGGCAGACGTAGCTGATTGGCGAAATTTCATGCCATTCGGGACTTTCTACGGCATCACGACCAACCCACTTCTTACTGCCAAAGCTGGATTAACTTACGGCGGCATAAATTGGTTCGACTTTGCCAAGGAAGCTTGCGCTTCGGGCGCTAAGGAATTCCATGCGCAAATATTCGGAAGTGCGTCAAATGCGTTAAAGTTTTCAGAAATTCCTACAGGGTTGGTGCGCAGATTGGCCTTACTTGCGTTGTTGAAATTCCATTAACAGAAGACGGCATCAGGTTGGCGCCCCAAATTAAGGCGATGGGAGGATCAATTTTGATGACTGCTTGCTATGATGCAAAACAGATGACCACAGCTAGTGCTCTCTGTGCAAAATATATTGCCCCTTATTTTGGACGCATGTATGATGCGGATTTATATGTTATGGCTCATATGAGTGTTATCCATGCGATGTCATCCAGCACTCAGTGCCAGCCAATTATTGCATCATTGCGAAATGCATAGCAAGTGGTTGATATAGTATCAATTGGGCATACGTATTTCACAATTTCGCCCTCTGTAGCGAGAAATCGCTTCGACGATGAATTAACACAAAAGGCGATATTGGATTTTGAGCTTATCGCCGAGGAAGGTAAACCTTGATAACAATTGGTGGCGAAAATTTAATCGATTTCGTGCAAACCGATACTCTCGGTGGCCTACCTGTCTATAAAGCTATACCTGGTGGATCCTGTTACAACGTTGCTATTGCTGCGGCTCGTCAAGGTGGTTCAGTCGGGTATGTGACGCCAGTATCAAATGATACTCTTGGAAATGTTCTTACGGACCGTTTGTCTGCCGATGCCGTTAAGCTGTGCGCTCCACGTGTTAATGCTCCTACATCTTGCGCAGTGGTTTCTATAATCGATAATCAAGCTAGCTATCAGTTTTACAGACACGGAACTGCCGAACGTCAGATTACGTTGTCTCTTCTAGATGAAGTGATCCCTAAAGAAGCAACTATTTTCCATATTGGTTCATTAGCGCTGATTGAAGGTTTTGATGCAGAATTGTGGGAAGATATTTTTTCAAAAATGGCATCAAGAGGCGTTTTTACAAGCCTTGATCCTAACGTTCGTCCGGATTTTGTAAAAGATAAAGAGGCATATATCGATCGTTTATTAAGGATGATGCAACACACAGATATTTTGAAGTTATCTGATAAGGACTTAGAGTATATTATACCTGATGTATCGCTAAAGGATGCGTTTGACGACTTATATAAAAAGACAAACGCTAGCATAGTCATTCTTACTAAAGGAGAAAAAGGTGCA
Organism: Paracoccaceae bacterium; assembly: GCA_902633655.1. GTDB lineage: Bacteria > Pseudomonadota > Alphaproteobacteria > Rhodobacterales > Rhodobacteraceae > LFER01. The sequence continues at coordinate 23,026 of CACPHA010000010.1, read as the reverse complement.
ACGGTTCGAACAGCGGTTAATACATTTGATATAGCCGCGATCACAGTTAATTCACTTGTAGATACTGTCGGAGCAGGCGATACCTTTATGGGTACGATTTTAGCAGAGCTTGAAAAATGCAATTTGTCAGGGCACCAATTAAAATCCCTGAAAACTGAAACTCTGCGTCAGATGGTTTCCCAAGCGTCTAAAGCGGCTGCATTAAATTGCGAAACTCTAGGATGTAACCCGCCGTACCGGTGCGATCTTAAGGGGATATGAAGGATTGGAATTCAAAAAAATCTGGTTTGTTTAGCTCTAGAAATCTAATACCTTACTTAGCCACATTAAGATGTAATTATTCCGAAAGTTTAAGATCTCGCTACAATTACTGGAATTTTCCCTGAGGCATTGTCTTTTGGGTTTACATAAATGTTTCTTACTCCGATAAAAGCTTTTCTTACTAAGGTAGACCAAGATGTATAGAATTAGCGAATTATTCTTAATATAAAATGTAGCAAAAAGATATACTCTTGTACTACACAAATATGGAATTTAAGAATTTATTTTTGAGTTTTATGCCTATTGTTAGGTGTTAATATATATGCTATAGGTCTATATGCAACAAATGAGTTGGATTAGTGGCTAAGACAGTATTTTACGGAAGCAGCAGTTCTACATTACAGCCTATCGGTCATCAGCTAGTGCAGGCCAAGAAAGCAGGGTTTGTATTTGATGACGTTCTCGCTGAAGATACATCTGCGTCAGATTTACAATTACCTTTTTATAAAAGAGAGACTGGAAAACGTTTACTTGATCTCTTGAGAAGTGGAGATGTTTTAGTTTGTTTTTGGATTGATAGATTTGGGAAAAACTATGAGGAAATTCAAAAAAACATCCGTTTATTTCTAGACATGGGTGTTACAGTTAAAACTGTCATCAACGGAATTATTTTTGATGCGAACCCAAAAGATAAAATGACTAAAGAAATCCGGGATGCACTGCTATCTTTCATGTCTGCACTGGCAAAGGCGCAAGCGGTGGCATGGAGGGAAGCGCAGGCGGCCGGGATTGCTCGAGCACAAGCTGGAAACAAACTAGCTTATAAAGGTAGAAAACCAATTTATAATAAGACAGAGGTTACCCAGATTATGGAAATGTTTGGCAATGGTATTGGTGTAAATCAGATTGCGAGGAAGATAGGTCTTAACAAATTTTCGGTTTCCAGGATAACTCGTGATCCTGTTGGAGCTTTAGCTAAATTGGCTAAATGGGAAGACCAGGTGGAAACTGTGATAACCGATGAAGAGAGGATCCCGAACCTTGCAGACTGGGTTACCAAGTATTCTCGAGCTTATGATTAAATAGGCGGTAGTGAAGGCTACAAGAATGCAGTTAAGACCGCATGAGCGCTCCCGAATATATACCGCCGGAGATTTTAAAATAGATTTCCTCTTCCCTTGGGTAGATCAGGCAAATTTTGTACGGCGTCATCACAAAGATTTTATATTTCACACAGTTAGGATATTCCAAAATATCAAATGATGGAATATTTAATTGGGATAGAACGTAGAAAAAATCTTCATTTCCAATTTCAACTGCTTTTTTGGTGGGTTGGGCCGGTCCGTGTAAGAAATTTGGATGAAGCTGCTTTTTAACTTAAATCAATGGTTTTATTTCCCAATACAATTGCTCCGATATTCCAGCGCGTATTCTTTGGCATATTTTGGTTTTATTGAATAAGTGTCCTGAAGTAGTTCAGTGTAATCGGAAAGAAATAGATCTGAGTACATCCCACCATTAGTAGTGGTCGAAGCAGCTTTCGAAACACTTGACAATTCTTTTTTTATTTCTGTCAACTTGCGTCCAGTTTTCACTTTCTTTGCAGCTAAATAGGCTAAATTAGCTAATGACTTGCAGTGAGTCATACGTTCAGCAACGTCCATTGCAATGTCGGCTCTCAAAATGTCACCTGATGAGACCGCAACTAAAGTAATGCAAATCAGTAACTTTTTTTTCATAGGCAATTCTCCGGTATTTAGAATCCTCGTTAACCCTTTAATTTTAACTAATCAGGCAGTCTAAATAAATGACTTATATAATTGACGGGAGTTTCTTGGAGTTGTGGATAGAATTATCAAAAGAAGATATAAATTTGGGAAAGATTTTAAGATAGGTGGAAGAAATGGAGATTTAAATTTTTCAACGCAAAATTCCTTCTTTGTGTTATAAATGATCTTCATATTGATTTTAGTCATTTAGCGCTTTCTGACTTCATAAACGCTCACGTGTTCAAAAGAGATACTGTGTGCAAATAACCAAAATTCTATTAATTGCTCACCTCGCAAATATAGTATGTCGTCGATTGAAATTCATGATGAGACGAATAATTCTTTGTTTTTAGCTTGCCGGAATTATTTGAAAAGCAGCATCAAAACCACAAGATATAAAAATGTTCCGATCGTGTCCCCAACTACCTAGGCTAATTGAGTTGCAAGACTGTTTTCTGGCAATTTTACTCCCTCTAAGATGGTGTTGTGTCCAGTAGAATTGAATATTGAGGGCAAGAATCCAACAAATACTAGTTGCCGCCATACTGAAAATCCTAATTGCCAATTTGTCGCCAAAAGCCGATTCCGGCTAGACTTAGTATATAGAAAGACATCCAAGCTATGGTCCTAGTTAACAGCTAAAACAACTGCATAGCTTGGCCATTTTGTTCATCAGAAACAATTGAAATTTGGGTGACAAAATTTGGAATTAATAGATAAGGAATTGACTTCCAGCGAAATAACCATGACATTCTGACTCTGCCACCATGCCCGGGAATATTAATGCCGCGAATGGCGTTAAAGGTGGAAGCATAGCCGCTTGTATTGGGACAATTATCGAAATCAAAACAAAGAAATGACATACGCAGTCATTACCAACCCAGCATAAGCTAGATTTTCCTCAAGCGCATCGCGCCGTCATTTTCCCTCCATTCAAAAACGGTAAAATATAAATTTAGGTAATCGATATTTTGAAGAAGAGATATTGAATGCCGGATCGGTCGCAACCAAGAATAGAATATTGGCATAAAAATCTATGATTTATATCAAAGAAGTCTTCCAAATTTTTCCACTAAAAGTTCGATTTTAAGACAAATATAAGAAGATTGGACCCATAAGTTTAATTAAACGTTCATTAAAGTCAAATATCCAGAATTGAGCTATTATTTATAAGGTGTAATTTAGCTCTGCTCTATTGGGTGGGTGACTTGTTATTTCATTTTAAAGCCTTGAGCGGTGAGAAACCCACGCATGTGAGGTCTTGCTTCCTTTTGCAGCAATTCTGTCATTTGCCCACTCCAAGTTTGCGATTTCTGATTATCGCTGCGGTTTTCGTAGTATTTTTTTAGAATGCGATCATAGGCTGCGATTTCTGATGCATCTCCCTGAGAATTATAGTTGTTTTCTTTCAGTACCACAGAAATAGGTAAACGGGGTTTCACTGCAGGATCTTCAGCCGGATAACCAATACACAGGCCAAACACTGGATAAACGTTTTGGGGCAAATGGAGTAGATTGCTGGCAGCTTTTGGGTTATTTCGGATTGCACCGATATAGCAGATACCCAATCCAACAGACTCAGCCGCCACCACTACATTCTGCGCATAAAGAGCGGCATCAACGGTTGATACGATGAATTGTTCGGTGAAACCTTCAGTTGCCGTTTGCCCGTTACCTTCACAGCATTTTTTAGATCGATTGAAATCAGCACAAAATATCAAAAACTCGGCTGCGAATTTAACTTGCTCTTGATTGCCCGCTATCGATGCTAACTGTCGGCGTATTTCATGGTCTGTAATTCGAATAATGGTTACAGCTTGAAAGAAACTTGAACTAGCAGCGGATTGACCCGCTGAAACCAATAGATTCAATAAATCTGCATTTACTGGATCATTTCGAAATTTTCTGATTGATTTATGTTTTAGTAGACTTTCAATCGTTTGGTTCATACTTGCCTCCTGCGAAACCGTTTGACGTTGATAGTATTAGATTTCTAAAGGTTAAAACACAAAAAGTAGGCTAAAAACTTTTCCAATCTTCAATTATGTCTAACCCGAAAAGGCATCGTCACGTAAGGTAAATTTTTTTCATTAACCTGAGATTTAAATTCGTCTATGCGCTTGCGAATGGGCCTACGCAGGATCTTCACTTATCTTGGTTACGGCCTTATACCATTTGCAAAGTTGTACTCTGTAAGTGCATTTTTTACTCAGATAACTTGCATAGTGTATAAGTTTAGAATTGGACTGGGAAATCTTGAACAGCACATGTCGAAAACAAACTTAATTCGATGGTAAATACAGGCGTATTGATTTTCAACATAAAATTCGGCTACGAAAGATTATCACTTTTAGGAGGCTGAAATGTCTGCAAGACTTCGTACATTTGGGTTTTCACTTTTGATTGGCATTGCAACAACTATTCTTATGGTTATACTTGGCTCTGTTGGTTGGAATGGATCTATTTTCATTGGTTTGATTACAACGGTGATGGTAGGGGCATTCCTTAACTGGATTTTGTTTCTCCCACTTCCCCCGATTGAAAATGGCCGTATAAAGACAGAATGAACCAAAGAAGTACTCGATCGCTCGTTCCTTCAGTCACATTTACTTGTTTCTGGAAACTTTTAGTTAACTTTGACTATCAGTTTTCCGAGATTTTGTCCCTCTAGAAGGCCGGCAAAGGCGCTTGGTGCGTTTTCAATGCCATGGATTATATGTTCTTGATAAGCTACATCGCCTGATGAAAGCATAGGTCCAACTTCGCGCAAAAACCGCTTGTATAGGTCCCAGTGGTTTGAGATTATAAATCCAGTGACTGAGAGTTGTTTTATGAGAATACTTCGCCACATTTTTGGCAGCTTATCCATAGTTCCTTCTGTACTTGCCCCTGAGTTAACCGAATTGTACCAACTTACCATTCCGCAAACTGGAATGCGGCCAAAGCGATTCATAAGAGGAAGGATCGCATCAAGTGTTTTGCCAGCCACATTTTCAAAGTAAATGTCGATACCATTAGGGCAAACCTCCTGTAGAAAGGCTTTCATTTCGCGACTATCAGCGAAAGCTTTGTGATCAATACAATGATCGAAACCAAATTTTTCTTTTGCCAGCATGCATTTTTCAGCACCACCTGCAACACCTATTGTCCGCAGGCCTTTTGATTTTGCGATCTGCCCAACCATTGAACCTACTGGCCCGGTTGCAGCTCCGACTACTAGGGTTTCACCTTTTTGGGGGCGCCCAAGTTGTGTTAGACCATACCATCCTGTGAAGCCCGGCATACCCAGAACACCAAGCGATGTGGTAATAGGAGCCAATGTCGGATCTAGCTTACGTAGTTCGGTATCTTTGGCGCAGGCATGTGTGGCCCAACCCAACTGACCAAATACATGGTCGTTAATATTAAAAATTTTTGATTTTGAGGCAATTACCAAACCGACGGCGCCACCTTCCATTGTCTCTCCGATCTCTACAGGTTTTGCATAAGATTTTCCATCATCCATCCGCCCACGCATATAGGGGTCCAGCGACATGTAGTGAATTTCTACCAAAACTTCACCGTTTTTTGGTTTGGGTATTTTGATTTCTTCCAGCCTGAAGTTTTTTTCCTCCGGCGCACCTATGGGGCGTTCAGCAAGGGTAATCCTTTTCATCATCTTAATTTTTCACCTGTGCATTTTTCTGGCCCGTTCGGTAGCGGAATGTACCTATATCTGTTGCTATCAAACTCCCGTGGTTATCTGTCGCGCGACCCTCTGCAAAATATATCTGGCGGCCTCCGCTCGTTTGCTTTGCATCTACTAGCAACTTATCACCCTTGCTTTTTGCACCAAAGTTAACACCAAGGTTTAGCGTCATTGTAAAGCGGGGATCACTGGGAGCGTTTGAATAGCAACCCGCATATCCTAAGGCTGTATCAAAAAGGGTGGCATGAATACCGCCATGTGGGATACCGCACATATTCATTAGAAATGACTCGAGCGGTAGTTCAAGGTGGCAATATCCGTAATTCCACTCAGTCAGAATGAAACCCAAATGCTTTTGGAACGGATAAGGGTATTCCTGATCAAGTATTATATTAGGACTATTTTTCTCTGTCATGCTGTTCGCGCAGCCTTTAGTCCAGCCTTGGCAAGATCGGGCACATAACGTCCCATTTTAAGAGCGCGTTCCGGATTAGAGGCATTTCCATCTAAGGCTCGTTTTTTAACGCCCTGTAAAATTCCAGCCATACGGAAATAACAAAAAGCTAAATAAAATCCAAAATGCTTTATTTCGGCAAGGTTACGCTTCGCGCAATATGCATCGACAAACTCTTGGTCTTCCATGATGCCTTGGGCTTTACGGTTAACACCCGACAAGCCTCGCCCCTCTAATCCAGGCTGCATTCTCCATTGCATAATGACAGCAGCGAGGTCGGCGTAAGGATGACCCAAAGTTGAAAGCTCCCAATCAAGTACGGCAAGACAGTTAGGAGATTTTTGGGAAAATAAAATATTGTCAATTCGGTAATCACCGTGCACTAGCGTGCGCTGGCCATCATCTTCTGGTATATTGGCATGGACCCATTGCATCAGCTCACCCATCTCAGAAATTGCCTCAGTTTCCGATGCGTGATACTGTTTAATCCAACGATCAGTCTGTCGCTGATAGTAATTTCCATCCGGCCCAAAATCACTTAGTCCAGTCGTTTTAAGGTTGACACTATGGATAGCTGCAAGAACTCTATTCATTTCGTGAAATATAGGTTTACGTTCATCAACGGCTAGCTCAGGTAGTCTTGGGTCTTCAAAGCTTTTACCATCCACCATTTCCATAACGTAAAAGGCAGATCCAATCACGCTGTCATCTTCGCATAACACATGCACTCGTGCTACCGGCACATCAGAGCAAAAAAGGGCCTGTTGGACGCGAAACTCCCTATCAACGGCGTGGGCGGACTTCAAAAGCACCCCGGGCGGTTTTTGCCGTAAAATATAAAATCCACTTTTGGCGTTAATACGGAACGTTGGGTTTGACTGGCCACCTTCGCACTTTTGAGCCTCTGAAGGGCCTTGAAATCCAGGCATATGCTGGGAAAGCCAGTTATCAACTGCTTTTGTGTTCAAAGATGAAGTGTCTTTCACGTGGCCCCATTCCTTAACTGTATGTAAGAAACCTTTGAGTCGCTTCCGTAATATGAGGAGTTTCATTGAATCCGTTAAGGTAAAATGCCTTTGTGGTAAAGATGAACATGCTTATAGCGCAATTTTTCATTTGAAGTTGAAGTTTAATTTGTTGCGTGGCAGGTGTTTGAAGTGTGGACGACACCATTTGCGCTATTGCCCCGCCAGAGCTTAACGCGATAATTGTTTCAGCCTGCTTTGAACAAATAAATTGCTTTGCATTTTCGACACGCTCTGTAAACGCGGACCAGGTTTCGGGTGGATTTTTCACTTCATTTTTCTGCCATGCAAGAATAGTTTCGCGCAACGTCCTAAAGTGTGTTTTCCGGTCTGTGTGCATCTCAGCAGGGGCTGGCTTTCCTTTGAAGTGCGCATTTAACAGTCCTTTGAAATCAAATTCGTTTAAACCGTGATGAATTTCAGTTTTTACGTTATTTTGCCCCATTCCAAGCCTAATTCCTTCAAGCGTTTCCCGGTGTCTACGCATTTCGCCCATCATCCAAGAATCGGGCTTTAAGCCCTTAGCGACTAGTGCTTTGCCCAGTGCAAAGCTTTGCTCATGCCCAAGATCTGACAACTTGTCATAGTCATCCGTACCAAAGCTTGCTTGTGCATGTCGGATAAGGTAAAGCTCACCCATAGATGTTTTCCTTTATGCTTTGGCTTGCGTTAGCATATTGGGCGGCAAAACGATCGACAAGTTCTTGTGTAGGCGCCACTTCTTTGATTGCGCCGATTCCCTGACCTGACCCCCAGATATCTTTCCATGATTTGGATCGATTTTGGCTATCGGAAAAATTCATGTTAGAAGGGTCAGCCGCTGGAAGATTATCCGGATCCATTCCCGCCAGTTTAATTGAGGGTTTCAGGTAATTGCCATGCACACCGGTGAACAATGACGAATAGACTATGTCATCAGCGTGTGAGGCAGCAATCATGCGTTTGTAGCTTTCGACGGCATTTGCTTCATGCGTTGCAATAAAAGGCGATCCGATGTAGGCAAGATCAGCCCCCATAGCTTGAGCCGCTAAAATGCTCTGCCCTGTAGCGATTGCTCCAGATAACAAAAGCGGACCATTGAACCATTCGCGTATTTCACTTATTAAAGCCATTGGAGAAAGCTGTCCGGCATGGCCTCCTGCCCCTGCGGCGACCGCAATTAGCCCATCAGCACCCTTTTCAATAGCTTTTTTTGCAAAGCGGTTGTTGATTACATCGTGAAATGCGATCCCACCACAACTGTGAGCCGCGTCATTAACCTCCACCCTCGCGCCAAGTGAGGTAATCCAGATGGGCACCTTCCATTTTGCACAAATTTCAAGATCTCGATCCAGCCGTGAGTTCGAACGGTGCACGATTTGATTGACGGCAAAGGGGGCAGCAGGCTTATCTGGGTTTTCTTGATTATATTGGTCAAGCTGCTCGATAATTTTTTGAAGCCAGCACTCGAGCATAATCGGGTCACCTTCCTCCTCGCGTGCATTGAGTGCTGGGAAAGACCCCACTACCCCTGCCTTACATTGGGCAATGACTAAATCGGGATTAGAGATTATGAACAACGGTGCTGCTACTATTGGCAGCCGAAGTTTGTCAAAAATGGGAGGTAATTTTGCCATTATGGGCGATCCTATTCTTCAAAAAATTGACGGCTTATCCATTCAGCGACCAAAGCCGGGCGCTCATTGTTCTGGATTTCAACGCTAACATCTACAATATTTGTCAGCTCACCTGGTTTTTCTACTTTCGAACTGAACAAAGTGAAATGACCTCGTATGCGTGACCCAACGGGTACTGGTGATATGAACCTTATCTTGTTAAATCCATAATTAACGCCCATCTTCAATCTATCAATACGAGGAATGGCATTATAGCTCATAGAAGAAAGCATTGAGAGTGTCAGAAATCCATGCGCAATGGTCGTTCCAAACGCCGTTTTAGTTGCTTTTTGGGGATCAACATGGATAAATTGATGATCGCCCGTCACATCTGCAAACTGATTGATGTGGCCTTGTTCAATCAGATACCATTTAGATATTCCTAATTTCTTTCCAATTAGGTTTTGAAAGGTTTTAAAAGATACTGTTTCCATTTTAGCTATTACCAAAAATTGACGGTCCCGTTGCAACATTTAATCCTCCGGAGACGGGGAGGATGGCGCCTGTGATATAAGATCCGCCATATCCGCACAGAAATAGCATGCACGCTGCGATATCCTCTGGCCGACCAATTCGCTGGGCTGGAACGCGTCTGCTGACTTTTTCCATTCCTTTTTCATCGCCAATTGCGAATTTTGTCATTCCTGACTGAAATGGACCAGGCGCAAGCGCATTAACGGTAATGTTGCGGTCAACCAGCTCTTTTGCCAAAATGCGGGTCATATGATGGACAGCAGATTTTGACATGGCGTACGAATATGCGCCGTCACCCATCGGAATTTCTCCCATAACGCTGCCAACGTTAATAATTCGTGAAGGATCTTGAGAAGAGCCAGATGCAGAGAGCAGTCCGGTCAAACCTTGGGTGAGATGAAACATGCCCGCAACGTTCAGTGACATGACTTTGTCCCAAGCTTGATACGGAAAAGTGTTGAACGCGGCACCCCATGTGCGCCCCGCGTTGTTCATAAGTATATCTAATTTGTCTGTTCTTGTTTTGATCTCGCCAATCAAAATATTGATGGTATCTTCAGAAGACAAATCTCCAACTAAGCCTTCAACTGTACCAGCAGGTTTTAGCTTATTTATCTCTGCTGCGATGGCTTCGCAAGCGTGTTCTTTCCGGCTAGAAATCAATACTCTCGCGCCGGCCTTAGCAAGGCCTGTTGCTGCCATCCGGCCAATTCCTGTGGAACCCCCTGTGATAAGGGCCGTTTTTCCAGCAAGACCGAAAAGATGATCTGGCGTCATACATATCCTCCATATCTTTCTAACAGAACAGTGTTTTTGAATTATTGCAATCACCACCTGTGCGTATACCGTGACGTTCTAAGTTGCTCACCCGATCAAAGCTAGGCATAGTTGATTTACTTTACCCGTTCAGCAGCAGTTAGAGCCCTCCACATCACTTTTCCGGATCCTGATTTTGGCAAGTTCTCGGCAAGTTCTATTTTTGTGGGTGATTTATATGCAGCCATATTCGATTTACACCAATCCATTAATTTTTTTGGGCTTGGAGGCTTATCCAGATCGTTGGGAACAACGATTGCCTTAACGGCCTCTCCTTTACGCGGATGCTTTGAGGCAACTACGCAAGCTTCAGCAATCTCTGGATGCCCGTACATGATCGCTTCAACCTCGGCTGGCCATACTTTGAACCTCGCGACATTTATCATGCGCTTAAGCCGATCAACCATGTAGAAAAAGCCCGTTTCATCGACATATCCAATATCTCCCGTTCGCAAATACCTTGTACCTTCAAGAATAACGAACGCATCTTCGGTATCTATTGGGTTTTGCCAGTAACTAAGAAAAACTTGTGGTCCTGCAATCAGGATTTCACCTACTTGGTTTGGTGGGAGACGTGTCTTTTTTTCGGGCGACCAAACGCATGACTTTACCTTAAATACAGGTATGCCTAGGCATTGAGCTCGGGGTTGATCTGGGGGATTAAGGTGCGTGGCTGCCATAGTTTCACTTAACCCATAACCTTCAAGATAATCTAAACCTGTGAGTTCTTTTAGCTTATGAGCGACAGGCGCAGGCATTGCGGCGCCGCACCCTCCAATTGCCTCGAGAGAGGATAAATCGTAGTTTGCAATTTGGGGGTCATTGACCAAATCAATCGCCATAGTCGAAATAGATCGCCACCTGGTTATCTTATATCGTTGGATCAATTCCGCAGCGATTTCTCTGTTCCAGCGCACCATAATTACAATTGTGCCACTTGCATAAAGTGGGCCATTCATAGCGCCTTGCATACCCGTAACATGAAACATTGGGAGCGTTGCAAGTGATATGCTGTTCGCTTCAAATTTATGCCAAATAACGCCGCCAACAGCTGTCACCATAACGTTGTAATGTGAGTGCATACATCCTTTGGGTTTGCCTGTCGTGCCTGAGCTATAGGTTATAACTGCTAAATCTCGCGCTGACCGTGTCACAGGCTGATAACAGAGCAACGAGTTAATCACATCGCGCCACAAATTGCATCCCATAGAAAGTATAACATTTGTGTCAGGCTCAACGACAGAGGTGGGTACCTTAATATCAAAGTTAGGGTCAGCCATTTCCCTGTAGTTTGCCACTATGACATGTTCGACTTTTCCGCTGGCCAAAAGTGGATAAACAGATTCACATTCGTAACTCCCACAGAGAACAATTCGAGAATTGGTATCTTTTTGGATATAAGCAACCTCTAGTCTTTTGAACATAGGGTTGACTGGTACTACAACCCCATCTGCATGCAGGATTGCATAATAAGAAATAATAAACTGAGGGCTATTTTGCATAAAAAGCAACACTGGTTCCCCAGGTTTGACCTTCAGTTCCGACTGCAAATATCCACTTAATTGCTCAACAAAACGAAGGGTTTGGGAATAAGAATATTCTTTCCCATAGAAGATTAGAGCTATTCGCGTTGGCGTGCGCTTGGTAGATGCAATAAGATTTTCTGGTACGGTCTGCATTGGGAAATCCACAGTTTCGGGAACGCCTTTTGGCCATGATTTCCTTTGATTCATGCTTACTGCTCCATTATGTTCAGAATGCAGATCTTTTTAACGCTATCAAGTAGTAAAGCCAGCCAACGCAAATAAAGGAAAATTGTCATTCTCTGAGGATTTTATTCAACGAGTTGCGCCCAGGGTCAGAGCACTTTATGTCCAGTGTAGTGAAACTTTTCAAAGGGAATGGCCTTGGCATTGAATCTATATCAGAATGATCTTCCTACCGCACTGGATCTTGGACCCATAGTTGCAGTGGATTGTGAAGCAATGGGACTTAACCCGGCCCGAGACAGGCTTTGCCTTGTTCAGCTATCGTCTGGAGATGGTAACGCTCACTTAGTGCAAATTTCGCAAGGTCAAAAACAAGCGCCAAACTTGGTTAAAATGATTAAGGATGAAAAGGTACTTAAGTTGTTTCATTTTGCGAGATTTGATATCGCTGCCATTGCGAAAGCCTTCGATGCTTTTGCATATCCTGTTTACTGCACAAAGATTGCTAGTAAGCTTGTAAGAACTTATACCGACCGTCACGGTTTAAAAAATCTACTCCAAGAGCTTTTGGACATAGACATTTCAAAACAACAACAGACGTCAGACTGGGGCTCCGATGACCTTAGCGATGCGCAACTAGCCTATGCAGCTTCAGATGTGCTTTATCTTCACCGGCTACGCGAAAAATTAAATGATATGATGATGCGAGAGGGCCGGACGGACCTTGCTCAATCTTGCTTTGATTTTTTGCCAACCAGGGCTAAACTGGATTTGGCTGGCTGGCCTGAGAATGATATATTCGCGCATTGACTTTGACTGAATTAAACTGACATTTGGCCGTTTTTCGGAGTATGAAGCATATAATTATGGTTAAAACGTTAAAAATTGTTTTTCCATTGGTGGCGGCTATTTTGCTCAGTGCAATGTTTATGATGGCCGAGCGGGTTCCTGAGCTTTCAGAAATCCCTTTTGCCAGTGGTTCTTTAAAGGAGCGTACTAAGCGTGATCAGGTGGCAGAACCAAACTATATGGGTATGACAAAAGATGGTGATGTGTTGAATGTTTTTGCCGAAGAACTTACCCCGCAAAATGAAGCTATGTCTGAGGTTCATGCAGATCGCCCCATGTCCGAAATTAAATCAAAGGAGGGTAGAATTATCAATCTAATTTCAGATAGTGGTCTACTTCGAAATGATTCGGAAACGATGACCATGCAAGGCGCAGTTGAGATCATTACATCTGATGGCTATCGGCTGACTGCCAGTAAACTTGATGTTAAATTAGATCAAACCTGGGCTTTTGCACATGGACCAGTTAGAGGGGTTTCACCTTCTGGTACGCTGACAGCTGGATCATTGGAAATCAAAAGAATTTCTACAACCGATGGCTTGAAATATTATTTTTATGGTGGGGTGGAAGTGTTGTATAATCTGAGTAATAGGGGCCTACAGTGAAAAAAATTTTCGTTTTCTCGGTAATATTAATGCTACTGAACACGCCTTTTTTGTTAGCAGAAGGAAACAAAACTGGTTTTGGAAACCTATCTAATGATGGTCAGAAGCCTATAGAGGCGGTTGCAGATAAAATGATAGTTGATAGTGACCAGTCGCAAGCTGAGTTGACCGGTAATGTAGAGATCATTCAAGGCCATATGCATCTATATGCTGATTTTGTGCGAGTGATCTATGATGATGATCAATCAGACATTAGGAAGCTTTATGCAAAGCAAAATGTTATTTTGATCAGTGGTGAAGACCGAGCTAGTGCCGACGAGGCTGATTATGATCTTGATCGTGGTACGGTTGTCTTGATAGGTAATGCCTCAATTGTTCAAGACGGCAACACAGCGCGCGCGCAGCAGGCTGAAATTAATATTGATACTGGTGCGACCACCCTTTCAGGCCGGGTCCGGACTATTTTACAGCCTATCGACGATGCGGATTAACATGGAGATTACTGAACTGGTTCTAGACAAAAAAAACGAAGGTCTTTCAGTCCATGGTTTGCGAAAAAGCTATCGCAAGCGCATCGTTATTAGAGATGTATCGCTGTCTTTGAGTCGTGGAGAAGTTGTCGCTTTATTAGGTCCAAACGGATCAGGAAAGACAACGACCTTCTATGCTATAGCAGGATTGATTGCATCCGATGGTGGTCAAGTTTTGCTTGACGGCCAAGATATTTCTAGGCTTCCAATGTATCGCCGCGCGCGTCTAGGCATAGGCTATCTTCCTCAAGAAATGTCTGTCTTTCGCGGTTTGAATGTCGAAGATAATATTTTGGCAATACTTGATATTTCTGAGCCTGATATTCACAAAAGGCGGGAAAAGCTTGAAGGCCTTTTGGCCGATTTTGCCATTGAGCACTTGCGTCAAACTTCAGCTTTAGCGCTATCTGGTGGGGAGCGTCGAAGGGTAGAGATTGCAAGAAGTTTAGCAGCCAATCCGCGTTTTCTATTGTTAGATGAACCTTTTGCGGGAGTTGATCCGATATCTGTCGGTGATATTCGACAATTGGTTTCTGAACTAAAAAAGCGCTCCATTGGAGTTTTGATTACGGATCACAATGTACGCGAAACGCTTCACCTTGTGGATCGCGCCTATATCCTACATGATGGCAAAGTTCTTATGTCCGGGACTGCGCAAGAGGTTATTGAAAATGCAAGCGTCAAGAAAGTTTATCTAGGTCAGAGCTTCTCTATAAACTAACTTCTGAAAATTTCTTATTTGATTGTAAACAACCATTGACAGTCTTGCGATCAATCAAGTTCAATAGAAAGAACGGTTTAAAAATGGTGCCTTTAATGATTTTTCGCAGATTTGGCCAATTTCATGGGAAGTCAAGGCGCTGCCACATCCTCTGGTCGCCTATCTATGTTGTAAAATGACCATAGGTCCGTCACAGGCGGCTTTCAGCCAAAGGAGGCAAAATGAGGTATCAAATTTCGGGACAGCAAATTAATATTGGGGGTGCGCTTCAGGCACATGTCAAAGGTGAGTTAAGCGAAATAGCTGACAAATACGCGGAGCGACCAACTGATGCCAATGTTATTTTTTCCCGAAATGCCCACGAATATATGTGTGAGATAACCATTCATCTGTCTACTGGGCTAAATGCGGCGGCGAGCGCACGGGAAATGGAGATTTATTCGGCTTTTGACAGCTGCAGCAGTAAACTAGAGAAACAACTTAGGCGATACAAAAGGCGTCTAAAGGACCATCATCGCCATAGAGCACAACCTGTGGAGCTAACGGGCGCGTCTTCTTATGTTTTGTCTTCCACAGACACTTATGAGGAGCCAGAGCCAGAAACTCTACAACCTATTATTGTTGCTGAAACGGAAGCAATGATTCCTTCTGTTTCAGTCGGGGAAGCGGTCATGCAAATGGAAATTTCGGGTGCAGATTTTCTGGTTTTTCGAAATGAGAGCAAAAAAAATATCAATGTTGTTTACAAACGCGATGATGGCAACATTGGATGGATTGAACCCCAGTAAAAAATGCTCTACATGCAGGGCGTCAGTGTGAGGATTTGCCCTTTATGGATCTGTATAGCCTTTTGACACCAGAGGCAGTCAAAGTTGTCTCAAAAGTTTCTAGCAAGAAGCGTCTGATCCAAGTAATTGGTGAATTGGCTGCGTCCGCTTATGGCCTTGACATAGGTGAAACAGTAAAAGCTTTGCTGGAAAGAGAGAACCTGGGCCCAACCGGAGTAGGGCACGGGGTGGCCCTTCCTCACGCACGCATTTCTTCAATTAACCAACTTGTTGGTACTTTTATACTACTCGAAAAGCCTATTGATTTTGGATCAGTGGATAATCAACCAGTAGATCTAATCTTTTCACTTTTTGCGCCTGCAAACGCTGGTGTTGATCATTTGAAAGCTTTGGCGCTGGTTGCACGCACGCTGCGGGACGGAACTTTTTG
Organism: Paracoccaceae bacterium; assembly: GCA_902633655.1. Lineage (GTDB taxonomy): Bacteria > Pseudomonadota > Alphaproteobacteria > Rhodobacterales > Rhodobacteraceae > LFER01. Next base: position 7,252 of record CACPHA010000010.1, on the reverse strand, counting down.
TTCGAAGTTACGGTCGAACCATGACATTTCAACGCTTCACGCTATCCTGACAGCCTCTCAAAAGCAGGCGGTTGCTTAAAATACTACCTTGCCACCTTATCAGTTTCGACCTTCCACAATCGATTTAATGAATTTAAAGTTTTGATCCAAATTTGTTTTTCGATTACGCATGTTAACAGAAATTTCAAAAACTTTCACTCTGAATAATCAAGAGTAGCAAATCTTTAGGTTTATTTTATTATGTTGTAAAATTGGGTTGTAGCAATCTAGTTATTTTAAATTCTATAAGTCGTTTTTCAATCTAAAGTTGCCTGAAAAGGCTATGAATTGGGGATTTTCATATTTCAGTTTTCCGTAAATAAGGGGTTGTTGGGAGTCAAAATTTACTACCTGACCACCAGCTGCGCGAAGCAACGCATCACCCGCTGCAGTATCCCACTCCATGGTACGGCCAAGGCGTGGATAAAGATCTGCTTCGCCGGATGCTAAAAGGCAAAATTTTAAAGAGGAGCCCATACTTTTAAACCCAGTAACTTTATACCGCGAAATATATTCATCGGTAGCGCTATCTCGATGTGATTTTGAAGCTACCACAACAAGGGCATCGTTGTCAGATTGGGCGACTCTTAAGAGTCTCGAAGGACCAGTTTTCTTTTCGTCAAATGGCGCAATTTCCTCTTTGGCTTCAAGGGTGCTTTCTGTGTAGTAAATTTTTTCCAAAGCGGGAGCGTATACTACGCCAAGTTTTGGAATGCCGTTTTCTACAAATGCAATATTAACCGTAAATTCATCTCTTCGGTTGACGAATTCCTTTGTTCCATCAAGAGGGTCCACAATAAGGAAAGTCCTATTACAGGCAGCATGTGAGCTGGCTTGTTCTTCTGTAACAAGAGGAATTTCAGGAAACTTCTCACCTAGTCCTTTTGAAATAATGGCATCCGCTAATTTGTCCGCCTCGGTGACGGGGCTTAAGTCACTCTTGTAACTCACCCCAAATTCGTCTGAAGTATATATCGTCATAATTTGCCGTCCAGCCACCAGCGCAAGCCTGCGCATTTCTATGACAAGTTCCTTTTTAAAGTCTTCACCCTCGATCATTCTCTTCTTTCTTACTAGTATTTAATTCAATTTTGTAATGTTGCCTTTGCAAATTTACACTTGAGTTGTGTGTTTGGGGGGCAACATCAATCCGAATATAGATAATAGTTTAATATTTTGGAGGAAAAAAGCTAATTACCCAGGTAACATATGCTGAATTTTTAACAGCCTTATTTACTTGTTTTGGTTTTAACAAAAATCCATAAACTACCTAATACGATTTCTTTTACTTACTGAATCAAGGCGCATGATTTCTGAAAGGTTAAATGTTATATGAGAGACTTAACTAAGAGTGAGCAATAAAATAAGTAAAATTATGCTTTCTGGAATGGTTTTTTTACTTTTTCTGCATATTTTGAAGCGTCTGGAGCTTGCAGGCCTCATTACCGCTCACTATATACATTCGGCGGAAACAAAAAAACTTGAATAACCCGCTGACTTTGTGAAGCAAATACCAAACTGGGTTCTCATGTTATCGCCTAAAAGTAAGAGGGATCTTTAAGAATGGCCAAAGTGATAGGTATTGACCTTGGAACTACAAACAGCTGCATTGCGATCATGGATGGTTCGCAGCCGCGCGTTATAGAAAATGCTGAAGGAGCGCGCACCACCCCTTCGATAGTTGCATTTACCGAAGAGGAACGCCTTGTTGGACAACCTGCGAAACGGCAGGCAGTTACCAACCCGGATAACACTATTTTTGGAGTTAAACGATTGATTGGCCGCCGTAACGATGATGCTGATCTCGCGAAAGATAAAAAAAATCTACCCTTCGCAGTAATCGATGGAGGAAATGGCGACGCTTGGGTCGAAGCGCGTGGCGAAAGTTATAGCCCGAGCCAAATTTCAGCCTTCATTCTTCAAAAGATGAAGGAAACGTCAGAGAGTTATCTTGGAGAGGAAGTAACTCAAGCCGTTATCACTGTACCTGCGTATTTTAACGATGCTCAACGCCAGGCGACAAAAGATGCAGGAAAGATTGCCGGTTTGGAAGTGCTTCGTATAATCAACGAACCAACCGCAGCCGCCCTTGCTTATGGATTGGACAAGAAAGAAACCAAAACCATTGCTGTTTATGATCTCGGCGGTGGCACATTTGATGTTACTGTCCTTGAGATTGACGATGGGCTTTTTGAAGTGAAATCAACCAATGGCGACACATTTCTGGGTGGCGAAGACTTCGACATGCGCATCGTCAACTACCTTGCTGATGAGTTTAAAAAAGATAACGGAGTTGATCTTAAAAAGGATAAAATGGCATTGCAGCGTCTAAAGGAGGCCGCAGAGAAATCTAAAATTGAACTTTCGTCTTCAAGCCAGACAGAAATCAACCAACCGTTTATTTCTATGGACGGATCAACTGGTCAGCCGCTGCACCTAGTAATGAAGTTAACCCGAGCCAAATTGGAAAGCCTGGTAGGTGATTTGATAAAGGATTCTCTAAAACCATGTAAGGCTGCAATGAAAGATGCAGGTCTCAACACCGATGATATTGATGAAGTTGTCCTTGTTGGCGGTATGACCCGTATGCCTAAGGTTATCGAAGAAGTGACCAAATTCTTTGGTAAAGAGCCACATAAAGGGGTGAACCCCGATGAGGTTGTTGCTATGGGTGCAGCAATACAAGCGGGCGTTTTACAAGGTGACGTGAAAGATGTTGTTTTATTGGACGTTACGCCACTGTCGCTTGGAATTGAAACTTTGGGTGGTGTTTTCACACGTCTCATCGATAGAAATACTACGATTCCGACAAAGAAATCGCAAGTTTTTTCAACGGCAGAAGATAATCAAAGCGCAGTAACCATTCGCGTATTTCAGGGTGAACGTGAAATTGCAGCGGACAACAAAATCTTGGGTCAGTTCAATTTGGAAGAAATACCGCCAGCTCCGAGGGGTTTACCACAAATAGAGGTGACCTTTGACATTGATGCAAACGGTATTGTGTCAGTATCGGCGAAAGATAAGGGTACTGGAAAAGAACAGGTTATCACAATTCAGGCATCTGGTGGTCTGTCTGATGACGACATAGAAAAAATGGTCAGAGAAGCAGAAGAAAATGCGGATTCTGATAAAGAACGCCGTGAACTAATCGAAGCAACTAACCAGGCGGAGAGCCTAATCCACTCAACCGAAAAATCAATGGAAGAGCATGGTGATAAAGTTGATCCAACAACTATTGAAGCAATTGAACTGGCCATTGTAGCGCTTAAAGATGAGCTAGAAACTCAAGACGCAGTAAAAATTAAAGCTGGCATCCAAAACGTAACGGAAGCGGCCATGAAGCTTGGTGAAGCGATTTACAAAGCTGGGCAAGATGAGGAGGGTGGCGCTGCACCGGCCGATGCGGATAACATTGACGATGAAATTCTTGACGCTGACTTCGAAGATTTGGATGATGGCAGGCGGTCTTAATACTAGAGATTTGTGACTGAAAAGACCTGTCCGGCCCACGGGGCTGATCTCAGCATTTAAAGAGGAAGAGATCAATGTCGAAACGTGACTATTATGAGTTGCTAGGCTTAGCCAAAGGCGCTTCGGCAGATCAGATAAAGAAAGCTTACAGGACAAAAGCAAAGGAGCTCCACCCAGACCGCAATTCTGAAAACCCAGAAGCTGAGTCGCAATTCAAAGAAGTGAACGAAGCATATGACGTATTGAAGGATAGCGACAAAAAAGCAGCCTATGACCGCTTTGGGCATGCGGCGTTCGAGGGTGGTATGGCTGGAGGCGGCCGCGCGAGTGGTCAAGGCGATTTCACCAGCGCCTTTTCTGACGTTTTTGATGATTTATTCGGAGATTTTATGGGTGGCGGGCGCGGCTCTGGTGGTCGCAACCGAGCTTCTCGTGGCTCTGACTTGCGTTATAATCTCCGAGTCAGTTTGGAAGAAGCTTTCTCTGGTCTACAGAAGTCAATAAATGTCCCAACATCGGTACAATGTGCTTCATGCCGTGGAACAGGTGCGGAAAGTGGGTCTGAACCTACGAACTGCCCAACCTGTTCGGGGATGGGGAAAGTACGCGCAACACAAGGGTTTTTCACGGTTGAGCGTACCTGCCCCACCTGCTCTGGGAGTGGGCAAATGATTAAAAACCCCTGCCGAAAATGTAAGGGAGTAGGTAGGATCGAAAAGGACAGATCACTTAGCGTGAATGTCCCCGCAGGCGTTGAGACTGGTACTCGCATCCGTCTTTCGGGAGAGGGGGAAGCCGGTTTGCGGGCCGGTCCGTCGGGGGATCTTTACATTTTTATTGAGGTAGAAGATCATAGAATATTCTCGCGTGAGGGTTTGAATCTTTTTTGCCGTGTACCAGTGTCGATGTCTTCCGCTGCCCTTGGTGGTGATATTGAAGTGCCTACAATTGATGGCGGCCGAAGCCGAGTTAAAATCCCTCAAGGTAGCCAATCTGGCCGTCAAATGCGCCTACGCAACAAAGGTATGCCCGCGATAAAAGCATCGCAAATAGGGGATATGTTCATAGAGCTGGCCATCGAAACGCCGGTTAACCTTACGAGCCGACAAAAAGAGCTTTTGATTGAATTTGAAAAGCTTTCGGAAGATAATAATCCTGAAAGCAAAAGCTTTTTTTCGAGCGTGAAATCGTTTTGGGACACAATGAAGGGTTAATGCATCCAGTTTAATAGATGAAATGTTTTTTTATCTTGTAGTCTATCAAAGTCTTGACCGCTACTTGAAGAATTTTAGCCAATTAGTGATAGAACGTTCTCGAATATTTTTGGAAAGACTATTCTCTTTAACGGATTAAAGTAAATGAGACAGTTGCTGAGCTTGCTAAACTCAAAGATTGGCGTAGCCGTTTTTCTTGTCCTTTTCATGTCGCCTTTTAGCTCACTGTCACAGACTAATATTTTAGTGCTGGGTGACAGTCTGACGAAGGGTTACGGTTTGGCCCAGACCGATGGATTTGTGCCGCAATTATCGGTTTGGATGTCTGCAAATAATAATTTAGTGCACATTATTAATGGCGGCGTCTCAGGCGATACCAGTGCTGGGGGATTGGCTCGGACGGAGTGGTACCTGGAAGAAGATGTGGATGTTATGGTTGTCGCCCTTGGCGGAAATGATTTCCTAAGGGGTATCGATCCAGAAGAAACACTCTCTAATTTAGACAAAATTTTGGCAATTGGGAAGGCCCGAGGAATTCAACTAATGTTAGTCGGTGTGATCGCATCGAACAATTTTGGAATAGAGTATAAGACAGCGTTCGATAAAATTTTTCCTTTTCTCGCGAAGAAATATAATGCTCACCTCGTTGTGAACTTTATGGGCCCAATTATAGACAGGGCACAGGCTGGAGAAAATCTCAGATTGTACTTGCAATCAGATATGTTGCATCCCAATGCCAAAGGAGTTGCCCTTATAGTTGAAAAGATTGGACCAGAGTTAAGCCAATTGATCCGTGATTAGGGAAACCTTTTTCCATCTACCTGTGCGGCGAGCTCGCGGATTACCGAATAAGCAGTCTCCACATCCTCTCGAGTTGTATCGAATTGACCTGTCTGAAACCTGATTACAAAGTTCCCGTCAAGCATCGTTTGCGTCAGGTAAATACGGCCATCATCATTTATAAGGTTGATCAATAGCTGGTTTAAAGAATCAAAATCGCTCGTATATTTTGGTACATATCGAAAAGTAAACAAAGACAGAATCGGCTCACTACTTATTTCAAAATCAGGTGTATGACGAATTTTTTCACTTAGCTCTCTACTCCAAAGAACATGATTGCGGATGCGATTGCGAAGTTCTTCCAAACCATAGCATCGGAGCAAAAACCACAGCTTAAGCGCACGAAACCGTCTTCCTAAAGGGATTGACCATTCTGAATAATTGATAACCCCATCCCGACCATGAGTTTTGAGATAATCTGGTTTAATGGCGAGAGTCCGAACAAGATCAGATGGATTTTTAAGAAAATGTGCCGACAAATCGAACTGAACACCCAGCCATTTGTGAGGGTTGAAAACAATACTATCTGCCCGTTCAATGCCTTTCCAAAGCTCTCGAAATTCTTCGCAGATCATAGCCGAGCCAGCCCACGCGGCATCAATATGAACAAATAGATCAAACGTTTTGGCTACCATTATTAGACTTTCGAGATCATCACAGGCACCCATTCCAGTTGCTCCCGTAACGCCAATTACACCGGCTGGGATAAAGCCTGACTTCAAATCTTTTTCGATAGCAGACTTAAGTGCACTAGCATCAGATGAACGCAATGTTCCCGACACTGGTAATCTAACTATGTTTTCGGCTCCTATACCTGAAATCCAGATTGCTTTATCAATTGAGCTATGAGATTCACTCGAAACATATACACGAAGCCTTTTCTGACCAGTTAGGCCTTTTGTATTTCCTATCCAGTTCAGCGCGCGCTCACGCATTGTCAGAACTGCAGCGAGTGTCGCTGCTGAAGCACTGTCTTGAATAACACCGGAGAATATGTCGGGTAAGCCAACAGATTCTCTAAGCCATTCCATCATGCGGGTTTCAAGCTCTGTACCAGCAGGCGATGTTTGCCATAGAATGCAATTTGCTGCCATAGTAGACGTCAGAAAATCCGCTAAAATAGCTGGTGGTGTGGCGTTTGATGGGAAATAGGCGAAAAACCTGGGATGCTGCCAGTGGGTCATGCCAGGTAAAATAATCTTTTCAAAATCATCCATAATTTCATCCATAGGTTCCGCCCTTTCGGTTTACTTAAGATACGGCGCCCTACTGCGACTGTGGTATCACCGCACAGAACTACTTCATCGGAATCAATTTCTACGGCCAAAGCCTTTTCATGAGCCATTCTGCGGCAGTAGCTATGCGGCGTCTCGCCCCTTAACGGCGTTTCGTCAATCTCTGCGGGTCGTATTGCTGCTGGCACAAAGCCAAGCTGTGATAACAACTCTTTGCGTCTTGGACTTGCTGATCCTAATACCAGCTTCAACGGATCTATTTAAACCGATAATTTATGCGCCCTTTGGTCAAGTCATAAGGGGTCATTTCAACCTGCACCTTATCTCCTGCCAGAACCCTAATTCGATTCTTGCGCATTTTTCCTGCCGTATGTGCGATGATCTCATGGCCGTTTTCCAGCTCAACCCGAAATGTCGCATTTGGCAGAAGTTCCTTCACAACACCTGGGAATT
>CACPHA010000009.1 GCA_902633655.1 Paracoccaceae bacterium | reverse complement strand
TGTATTGGGCCGGAGTCAATTACCTGGAATGGTTGACGAGTGGCTTCGCGGAGACTTTAGTGTTGACCCTTATATAACTCACCACATGCATCATGATCAAATCAACACAGCTTTTGAACTCTTGAAAGCCGGAGAGTCTATTCGTTGAGTAATTCATTTTCAACCAGACCAGACCTTGACCGTAAATTCTTTGCCAGGGAAGATAGTACAGAATTAAATCAATAGCTACCTTAAATGAATAATACTCTAAACCAACGAGTGAGCCAAAATTTTTCGGCCACTTTAAAGGCAAAAGTATTATCACCTTAATTAGTTAAAATTTTTGGTCAACTTATACCCAATGGGAAAATGCGATCCAATTTTAAAGGTAATGAAAGTGGTCCAATACTTAAAGGCGTTTTTATGAGAGCATCGAGCCCATGTACTGGTATCTGTAGACTTGATGAAAAGACAGGATGGTGTCTAGGTTGCGGGCGCAGTCGTTCAGAATTGGATCATTGGCGTACAAAGTCTGAAGCATGGAGGCAACGCATCTGGAAAAAAATTCCGCAGCGTCTTGATGAGTTAGGTGTGAAATGCCGCAGGTTCCCTTGGACAACTGAAGAAATACAGAATTTTGTGCTTTCCTCACTGAATAATTGCCAAGGAACTTGGGTGATGGGTGTCGTTGGAGCTGTAGCAGAATTTACAGTGGTAGGTGACGCGCCTAAACTTGCTGAATGCACAGATGGCATGATAACCGCATTTACCCAAAATGGCGCTATAAAAATGTTGATAAATGACGATGTAAGAGCGTTGAATTTTGATCCGCCTAATGAACTGCTTAGGCCCCATGTAGTTTTAGCAGTAAAACGGGACCGAGGCAGGCTTCCCATTACTGAAAATGTTGCTGACCTCGGTGAGGATGTAAATCCACTAATCCTAGAGAGTGCCAAAAGGGTTTTTGATCTTGGGCTGGGCCGCAAAGAAGCGCGCTTTTGCGTTCGGGTAAACGAAGGTGAGTCACAGAAAGCTCTTACCCGATGTAGTGGACAAAGTTTTGATGTTGCGCTACCCAAAATTTCTGGACCACTCAGATATGATAGTCCAACGCGAGTTGTTGAAACTGCCCTAGGTAGAATCGAAGTACAGGGACAAATTCCTACACCAAACGCTAATTCACCCATTGGCCCCCACACTCACCTTTTACCAGATCATCTTTTATCCGAACGCGCACTTCCTGTTGGAATGGAGCTACCAAGGGCATACCTACCTGGCGCTATCTTTTATCCAGCTATGTGATTAAAGTTTTATGGCTTTAATCTTTCGTTATAAACAAAAACTACAGGCTGAAGTGCTCCTGACAGCTCTTTATCTAGGCTTCCATTTATAGGGCAAAAAAACAGATAAGATTTCACTTTAATTCTTTGCTCCTGTCCATTCTAGCTTATTAACTTTCGGGTTAATTATTTTGCAGAAGCGTGCCAATAATATTGAATACAACAAAAATAAAAGTGGCTACGCAGACGATAGATGGAGCTGTTGGGGTATCAAGAAAATAAGATGCCTGCAATCCTATAAAGACTGCAAGACTGCTCACAAAAAGAGTAATTCCCACCATTGACTCAGGCGTGCGGGCAAGATTGCGGGCTGCAGCAGCAGGTATTATCAACATTGATGCGATTAACAAGATACCAACAACTTTAATTGATACGGCCACAGTTATTGCCAATGAAACAGTGAGTATGAGTTGCTCCCTTCTGGGATTATATCCAGAAGCATAGGCAATTTCTTCATTCATTGTAGAGAGCAGCAAAGGCCTCCATCTCCACAAAATCAATGCACCAATAATTGCTATCCCACTCCAAATTATTTTAAGGTCATCAGTTGATACCGCTAGAATATCACCAAACAAATATGCCATTAAGTCTATTCTCACACCTGTCACAAATGATACAACCACTAATCCCACAGCCAAAGCAGAATGTGCGAATACCCCTAGGAGGGTATCACTAGCGTAAACACGACCCGAGAGCTGCGTTACTGTCCAGGCCATAATCAGTGCTATAAAAAGAGGGCCTAGAAATATGGATTGCTCTAGTGCTAGGGATAGGGCGACTCCAAGCATCGCGGCATGTGCAGTGGCTTCTCCAAAATAGGCCATCCGGCGCCATACAACAAAACATCCTAAAGGTGCAGACGCAACCGCTACACCGAGGCCTGCCAAGGCTGCTCGGTTCATAAAATCATCTAGCATTTATGATTTTCTCCAACTTCTGGAGTATGTTCATCGTGAGTATGATCATGCCTGTGTCCATAAAGAGCAAACGTACCGTATGAACCAGTACCAAAAAGATCTTGATATTCTGGCGCACTTACAACTGACGCCGGGGGGCCACTGCAACAGATGTGACCATTTAAGCAAATTACATGGTCTGACGCACTCATCACAACGTGGAGATCGTGGCTAATCATTAAGACAGCACAACCCGTTTCAGAGCGAACCCTCTCAATTTGCTGATAAAATTTTGCACTCCCAGGTTGATCAAGTCCCTGTGTTGCCTCATCTAAAATCAAAACCTCCGGTTCTCCTAGCAAAGCCTTCGCCAGGAGAACTCTTTGAAATTGCCCACCAGAAAGTCCTGACATCTGTGATTCTAAAACGCGCGAAACACCGGCCCTCTCGAGGGCGTCTATGCATGTACGTTCATCCAATCTATGAGTAAGGCTAAGGAATCTCTTAACCGTCATCGGCAGTGTGCGCTCTATATTCAAACGTTGTGGTACGTATCCAACTTTTATTCCTGGCTTAAATATAATAGTTCCCTTAGCTGGTGTAACTGAACCTATAATAGCCCTCAGTAAACTGGTTTTTCCCGAGCCATTTGGACCTACTACAGTTAATATCTCGCCAGCCTCAATACTTAGGCTAACGTCCCGCAGCACGGTAATCTTTCCATACTGAACGCTTAAATCTTCAACCCTTATTAGGGTCATTTTACTTCGACATCAGCGCAAGCTTCACAGAGTCCTCGAGCTTCTATCACTGCTTCTTCCACTTTGAACCCCTGAGAAATTAAGTTCTCAGCTAACATAGAATCTGACCGTAATGTATCCATCTCTGACACAGAGTCACAGCTTCGACATATCATGAACGCAGGCGAGTGCTCTTTTCCAGGGTGGATGCATGCTACAAATGCATTCAGGTGTTCGACCTTATGAGCAAATCCGTATTTGATCAGAAATTCCAGGGCTCTGTAAGCTACTGGTGGCTGAGGTTTGAAACCTACCTCACGCAGGAGATCAAGCAGTTCATATGCACCAAGTGCTCTATCGCTCTTCAAGAGAAGCTCTAAAACTTTTCGCCTAACAGGTGTAAATTGAAGGTCGTTTTTAGCGCAATATTGTTCTGCAAAAATCATTTTTTCACGAAAAGTTGAAGTCCTTTTGGTTTGGCCATCGGTATTATTTGCCAAAACTACAAACTCCTATTGCAAGCCCATTTTTGTACAGCTATAGGATGTTACGATATAACATCTTATCCATCATATAATATAACGCGGAGTCGCAAGTGTCCAGAAAAGTAATCTCTTTGTCAGCAATCTCTTTATTAATGGCGAGCACAGCTGTTGCCGATGTACCATCTGTCGCAGCTGATATTGCTCCTGTCCATTCACTCGTAGCCCGGATAATGTCAGGCGTTGGGGAACCAAATTTAATTATACCGGCTGGTGCATCGCCTCATTCATATTCTTTAAAACCCTCTGACGCGAAGTCCTTGCAAGAGGCTAACGTTGTTTTTTGGATTGGAGAAGACTTAACTCCTTGGATGGAGGGAGCTGTCGAAACACTGGCAGCTAACGCCGATGTAGTGACACTCTTAGAGCAACCCGAAACTAAGCTTTTAGATTTCAGAGAGGGAGCACTATTCGAAGAGCACGACCACAGTGATCATGATGATCACGACGATCCTGCCAAAAAAGATGATCATGATGACCACGATGATCACGACCACGACAAAAAAGATGATCATGATGATCATGCAGAACACGATCATGGAGAGCACGATCCTCACGCATGGTTATCAACGGAAAATGCGAAAACTTGGCTAAATCTAATCGCTGCACGCCTGTCTGCCATCGATCCAGAAAACGCAGGTACCTATTTCGCGAATGCGGCTAAAGGGCGCGAGGAGATTGACGTTCTAATTGGAGAGATAAACGCAACTCTTGATCCTGTAAGAGGAAAGAGCTTCGTAGTATTCCACGATGCGTACCAATATTTCGAGACAAGTTTTAAATTTCCAGCTTCAGGCGCAATATCTTTGGGTGATGCTACTGATCCAAGCCCAGCACGCATCTCTGAAATTCAGGAACGCGTACAAAATGAGGGTATAAATTGCGTTCTATCAGAGCCTCAATATAACCCCGGGTTAGTAAAAACAGTTTTGGCCGGCACTGAGTCCAAGACTGGGGTAATAGATCCTTTGGGTGTAACCTTGGAACCTGGTGCAAGTCTTTATGAAAATCTGTTGCGTAATATGGCCAAGACATTGGCGGGGTGTCTATAGACAAATCATCTAGCCAGCCAAATTTCACGGCTGGCTAGATGCATTAAATGGCGGCTTAAAGGGATAGCCAAACGGTTGATAATTACGAGATGTTGCTGACCCAGGCAAAAAGTAATGAGACGTAATTTAGGTGAAACAAAGCTACGTAAAAAGCGTAGGACATCAAATCCTATGTCGGAATTTGATCGTATGCCAAAGACATTAAGAGATTGGCTGAATACTGCAGCACTTCCCTGGCGACCTGTATCCGTTCATCGTGCTTACCAAAAAGCTTTAATGAAAACCGGTGATCAACAAAGTGCCCTTGAGTACCTAAATTTATTACAGAGTGAACACCTTTCCCGCGACAGAAACTTATGAAAAAAACGGTCTATTTGGAAGAAAGCATTCAGGGACATGTTAAAACGCCAAGCAGCATTCTGAGGTAATTCCCTATATGGATTTTAAAATTACATAATGAAATTGATATTTCTCAATCCTTTTTATATCCATGACCTTTGGTCAAAGAAATAAGGAAAACTTTTAAAGGTGGCTTAAAAAATTCAAATACTAGAAAGGAAAATACAATGACTCAGTCTTCACAGGTGCCCGTGACGGTTTTGACAGGATTTTTGGGTGCTGGAAAAACCACACTGCTTAATCGTATTCTTACGGAGCGTCATGGTAAAAAATATGCAGTAATCGTAAATGAGTTTGGCGAAGAGGGTATCGACAACGATCTTGTTGTCGATGCGGATGAAGAAGTATTTGAAATGAACAATGGGTGCATTTGTTGCACCGTCCGTGGTGACCTTATTAGGATACTTAGCGGCCTTATGAAACGAGCTGATCAGCTTGATGCAATAATTGTCGAAACTACTGGACTTGCAGATCCAGCACCCGTGGCCCAGACATTTTTTGTAGATCAGGATGTTGCAGATCGCACTAAATTGGATGCAATTGTAACCGTGGCAGATGCTGTGCACTTAGACAACCAATTAGGGGAGCACCATGAAGCTGAGGAACAGATTGCATTCGCGGATGTGGTTCTTTTAAATAAAACTGACCTTATTGAAGGCAAAAATCTTGAAGGCGTGGAAGCCCGTATTCGAAAAATAAATCCATATGCGAAGATAAAAAGAACATCACATTGCACAGTTCCACTGGACGAAATAGTTGGACTAAACGCTTTCAGCTTAGATCGAGTTTTAGAAGTAGAGCCTGATTTTCTGGACTCAGATCACGACCATGAGCATGACGATGACATCACAAGCGTTTCGTTCGTTTCCGACACCCCACTTGACTTTGAGAAATTCCAAAAGTGGTTTGGAGCTCTACTCCAAACCAAAGGCCAAGATATTTTACGATCTAAAGGAATAATGGATTTTGAGGGTATTGATGACCGTTATGTGTTTCAAGGCGTGCACATGCTTATGGATGGAGCACCGATGGGCATTTGGCCGGAAGACAAACCACGTAACTCGCGTGTTGTTTTTATTGGCCGTGGTGTCGAAAATATGGGTTTGAAAGAAGGCTTTGAAGCGTGCAAAGCGGCGTGACAGAAAATCTGCCACGCAGGAAGATGCGGCGGTTCGGCTTTGAAGAGACTGAACTGGAGCGAAGAGGCACAAAGTTCACACTAGATGCTCCAGTAACTGCAGCAGTGACCTTATCTGAGGCAATAGTGGTGGGCTTTGGAGATGGTACTATTAGGTTCTTTCAGCCTGGGATTTCACACTCAACACTAAAGGCCCACAAAGGTGTAGTCCTCTGTATGACCACAGACGGACATAATGTTTTCACCGGAGGTGATGATGGAAGATTCCTCAGAATATCATCGGACGGTCAAATAGAAGAAATTGCCGAATTCGGAACAAAATGGGTCGATTGCGTGGCTGCTACCAAAGGTAAGTATGCTTGCTCATCGGGCAAGACAGCCCACATTTGGTCGATTGGACAGAGTAAGGCAACAGCCCTGGAACATGTGAGCACAGTGGGCGGGCTTGCTTTTGACGCAAAAGGAAGGCGTCTTGCGATTACGCACTACGGGGGCGCAACCATTTGGGAGAGTAAAGAGCGAAAATGGAAATCATCTAAACTGATTTGGAAAGGATTTCATGGCGCAGCTTCATTTAGCCCTGACGGTAAGTATGTCATAACAGCAATGCAAGAAAACGCATTACACGGTTGGCGTTTACGAGACAAAGCAGATCTTGCGATGTCGGGATATCCGGCAAAGATTAAAAGCTTTTCTTGGGTGGGCAGCACGCCTCATCTCGTTACATCTGGAGCTAACGAAGCAATTTGTTGGCCATTCGATGGTAAAGATGGACCATTAGGACGGGCGCCGGTTTGTGTTGCAGACGGAGGAAAACAACTAGTAACCTGTGTGCAATCTCTTTCAAGTGAAAATGCTGTTTTTGCTGGATTTGGCGATGGTGCTGTTCTTCTAGCAGAAATAGACGAGGTTAAGGAACCAATTGTCTTAAAGGGTTCTAGTGATGGAGCGGTTACCGCAATAGCTGTTACAGAATCTTTGTCTCATGTGCTGATAGGAGATGATAATGGGCACATTTTATGGGCAAAGTTATGGGCAGGAGACATAAGTGGAAAATCTATTTGAGCGAAAACGGCCAGACGGTAATGCAGTCCGTTGGATTAAGGACCTGGTTTCCACGCAGTTTGACCTGCCCGATTCCACGGTAATAGCTGTTGCCGAACTCAGGTGCCATGAGCCTAATTGCCCACCAGTGGAAACTGTAATAACAGCGCGGTACGCAGATGGCTCAAGGAAAGATTGGCGTATCGCCAAATCGATTAGCGAAATAGTCGATACCGATATAAATATTCTGGAATAAAATTAATTTGGTTGAGAAATTTGGAAACTAATAGGTGCATTAAGTGAAACGCCGCAAAAGTCCATGCATCGATATATGTGACTTCTCCGGTCTGAAAGGTTGGTGCTCCGGCTGTGGACGTACTCGGCAAGAATGTCAACGATGGAAGAAAATGAAACCATATGAAATCAATGTCATCGTAAAAGAGCTCAGGAAACGTTTATCACAGATCACTGACACGAAGAGTAAATAGATATTAGCTCTTTATTTTATAACCTGTCTTAAAAATTAATCCAATTAGACTTAAGTTCAGCAGACTGAAAGCCAGCACTGCAATAAAGCTAACATGTACAGCTACATCTGCGGTTTCATAGAAAGACCAACGAAAGCCTGATACCAAATAGAAGATAGGGTTGAATAAAGATATTTTTTGCCAGATTTCCGGAAGCATCGATATCGAATAGAAACTTCCTCCTAAGAAAACAAGGGGGGTTATCATCAGAGATGTGACCAAGCTTAATTGTTCAAAGTTTTTAGCCCAAACACCAATTATAAATCCGAATAGACTAAAGGAAACACAGGTCATCAACAGAAATAAAAACATCCATACTGGATGTGCGATTGTTACATCTACAAATAAATTTGACGTAAGTAATATTATCAAGCCAATACTAAATGACTTTGTTGTCGCTGCACCCACGTACCCTATAACTATCTCAAAATATGAGATCGGTGCAGTAAGCGGTTCATAGATCGTGCCAATGAATTTTGGGAAATAAATGCCAAAAGCGGCATTACTAGTGCTTTGTACTAAAACTGTCAGCATGATTAAGCCTGGCACAATGAAGGAACCATAATCGACATTATCAATTGCCTGGATCCTACTTCCGATAGCGGACCCAAAAACTACGAAATATAAAGAGGTTGATATAATGGGTGCAATTACTGACTGAAGTAAAGTACGAAAAGTTCTACTCATTTCGAATATATAAATAGCTCGAATTGAATATAGGTTCATGGTTTTCTTTCTTCGATAATGGACATAAAAATTTCTTCTAATGTCTTTTCTTTGGTCGTAATATCTCGAATATTCAGATTTGTTTTATGCAAATCATTTAAAAATAGGCCAATTTCTTTTTCGCGATATTTGGTATCACAGACATAAACCAAACTCTTCTTGTCTCTAGTTACATGTGTATCATATTTTTGCAAATTAGCAGGAATAGAGCTGCACGGCTCGGTTAAATCTATGTGGATTTTTTTACCACCCATTTGCTTTATTAATTGATCTTTCTGCTCGATCAACGAGATTGCGCCCTTGTCAATTATCGCTATTCTATCAGCCAATTCTTCAGCTTCTTCGATATAATGGGTTGTTAAAACTACGGTGGCCCCTTGATCTCTCAGCCCTTTAATTACGTCCCACATCTCTTTTCTGAGCTCCACGTCCACACCGGCACTTGGCTCATCCAAAAAAATAATCGTTGGCTCATGCACTAGTGCTTTAGCGATTAAAACTCTACGTTTCATGCCTCCTGAAAGAGCTCTTAAAGAACTTTCACGCTTATCCCAAAGAGATAACAATCTTAAAGTTTTCTCAACTAAAGCATTGTCCGGAGGCAGACCAAAGAGGCCACGAGAAAAATGCACTGTATCAAGAACATTTTCGTAACGTTCCAGTGCTATCTCTTGTGGAACCAAACCTACTAACCGCCTAGCAGCTTTATAATCTTTACGAATGTCGTAGCCTGCGATAAAAACTTGACCAGATGAGGCATAGGTCAATCCACAAGCGATAGAAATTAATGTAGTTTTACCTGCTCCATTTGGGCCCAATAAAGCAAGTATTTCACCCGAGTTTACGTCCAGTGATACGTTCTTTAATGCCATTACTCCATTGGCAAAAGTTTTATTCAAGTTTTTAATCGAAATTACGTGGTCCAACTCATTTCCTCAATTTTTTTTCAAAGTAATTAATAGTTTAGATACTTTCAATTGTGTTATGGACGCAGCAAAGAAAGTTTGTTCTAGAAGAAGCTATCCTACTTCCTTACTAGCCTTATCACTTCAGATAAAATGCCCATGCTATCAGTCTAGATTTCTACCTGATTATAAGAAATATAGGAGGATATTACATCCTGCCCTGATTTTAATATGTATTTTTATTGAATTTATAGTTTTTTGGCCAAATCGCATTGATGGCGAATGGAACAACTTGAACAAGCAGTCATCCAAAATATTTAATCGTATCCATTTTGGAATCTCTAATTCAATTACCTTGGTGAAATTTGGCGTTCAATTCTGTTAAAATGTAAGAGTTAAGGCTACACAAACCACTTTAAGTTATGCTTAACTCACTACAAGTAACGGCTCATGAGTCGAAATGAATTTATTACTTTTTGAGATTCTATTAGGCGAGAAAAGATATGCGTAAAGCAACTGTGATGGCTTTAGATGTAGTTGGTTTTTCGAAAATGATGGGAGAAAATCCTGAAACTACTGTGGAAACTCTATCAGCTAGGCGTAAGAATGTGCACGCACTTATAAAAAACCACAACGGAAAGGTTTTTAACGAGGCAGGTGACAGCATCGTATCCGAGTTCGCATCAAGTGAACCCGCAGCTCTTTCTGCGATTGACATTCAAACGGATATGGCTCGTCTCAATATGGGGTCAGCAGCAAATAGAAAAATGCTGTTCAGAATTGGAATACATCATGGCGATGTAATGGATTCTGACGGAAATGTTTTTGGAGATACAGTGAACATTGCCGCAAGGCTCGAGGCTGCCTCATCACCAGAAGGCGTGTACATAAGCAAAAACGCTCAGGAAAACTTAACCGCCAAAACTAAAGAAAATTTTGAATACGTTGGACCAATATCTTTAAAGAATATCTCTGAACGAACAGAGGTTTTTGTTTGGTCACCGGGTCATCAAACTGGCCGATACGGGTTTTCAGATACAGAAAAAATATCTGAGCCTGAGGTTGTGCCAGGTTCTTTAGCTATTTTAGAATTAAAAAATCTTAGCTCAGACGAAGAACAACAGTATTTCTGCGAGGGTGTTTCAGAGGGATTAATAAACACATTATCAAGATATAAATCACTTAGGGTCACATCCAGCAATGCCAGTTTTTCTTTTAGTGCTGGCAAGCATTCGCCGAAAGAAATAGGCACTGCATTATCGGTCAGGTATATTCTGTCTGGAAGCGTTAGAAGCACCACTTCAAGGATCAGAATTAATATTAAATTAGATAATACAGAAACCAATCATACAATTTGGTCAGAAAAGTTCGAATCTTCAAAAGATGACCTATGGGATCTTGAGGAAAACCTCGCTTCATCTGTTGCGTATCAAATAGTGGGTCAAGTAGAGGCAGACGAAATCAGGTCTTCCGCGAATAAGCCACCGGAGGATGCAAGAGCTTATGATCTCGTTTTGAAGGGCCTTAAGCACCATAGAAACTCTATTACTTCATATGGTGATGCCGAAAAAGCTTACACTCTTTTTTCCAGAGCCCTTGAATTAGAACCTAATTATCCGAGAGCTATGGCATGGAAAGTGTGTTCCATGGCAAATTATCAAAATTGGGCTCCCAACGCTTTCCCAGATACATGGATTGATGACGCAGACTTATTGATTGAAAGGGCCTTAGAAATTGATCCCGATGATGCTGAAGCAAACAGAATAATGGGCTCCATTCAGCGAGCCAAAGGCAATTTTGATTTATCAATCAGACACCATAAACACGCAGCAGAGCTATGTCCATCCGACCTGTACATTTCATCTAAACTTTGTGAAGTATTTATGTATGATGGTCGTTTAGAAGAAACCGAAAAGGAGTTGACAAGAGCTAAAGAAATAAATCCAACAGGGTCTGATCTACTACTCCAGATCGAAGGTACATTAAAGTTTTGGCAAGAGGACTATACCACTAGTAGAATTTTGCTTAACGAAATACGCATTCCTAGTCCTATGACTCTATTTTTTATAGCTGCAGCAGAGTTTTACATCGGAGAAAAAGAAACAGCAAAGACAAGGATGGCTAAGATTGAAAGCGATTACGGAATACCAGTTCAACGCTTATTTGATGGTGAAAGCTATAGGCTCGAAGATATGAAAGCCAAAATTGCACCAATGTTTCTGATAAAACAGGTTGCATGATGTCTGAGAAGCTACCCTAACCTATTAAACCTGATTTTTTCAATTCTAATTTCCTATAATTCATATTACCGCTCGAACTAATGGGCCCATGGCCTTCCTTTAAGTAAGATCTAAAGGTCGCTTAACATGTCTAAGCAGATCCATGAAATGCAAAATGCGATTTTCTTTGGAGCAGCTTGAAAAGGTAAAGCTGTTTGTTCACGAAGTGATGCGCGGTGCCGAATGGTCGAAAAAATACTGGGCCGGCTCTCGAGAGATGACGCTTAAAGCTGCAGAACAAATTTTGGCGTGGTGCCAAGAGGGAAGTATTCGAAAAGTCGACCCAATTCTATTCCAATTTCACGTATTGGCCCTCACGGAACAATATGCGACCATGGACAAGGAATTGCGTTTCATGTTGGACCTAAAAGATGATGAAGTCATGGACGTAGATCTAATCGTCAGTGAGGTCACTCAACTCATCCTCAGGGGGTTAAAACCCTGAAAGCTTTTTTCTCAATTACTTGATAAAAAGTAATCAGCCCAAAAAAGGAATTCTGTATTACATCATCTGAAAAGTTCTCAGATATCTTCTGCATGCAGCAATTTTCGCGTTTAGTCCTAGGATTTTCTAGCAATTTTACTGGGGCTTCAACATTATCCGCCAATTATATATCTCAAACCGCGAGTCATATCCAAGGCAGCCTATTACCTGTTACGCTAGCCTCTGAACTAAAATGTTGCTTAAGTTATTAGGTTTTCCAGGATGAATCGATTTTATCTAACAACCTGACAAAAGCCGGCCATTCTGGATGTCTTACAACTGCTCCAGCTTGTGCGCTTCCTCCCTCAAATTGTTCTCTTGTGTGAATTATAATATCATGAGGAATCTTGTTTAATCTCTTTCCTGATGCAAGAGCGCGAAGTTGAATATCGCTATTTCGAATAAAAACTTGGTGTCTTACAAATGCCCAAATTGGACTAGGGCCCGCGGTGAGTAAGCCATGGTTTTTCAAAACCAAAGTATGATTCTTTTGACCAAGAGATTCTATTAATCTTTCTTTTTCATCACTGTTTAAAACAATACCCTCGAAATCATGGTACCCGACCCTTTCAAATAGTTGGCATCCTTCTTGAACCATAGGAAAAACTTCAAGATCTAAGGCTGAAATAGTTTGGCTTATTGGTTCATGCGTATGCATTACACAATGTAGATCATTTGGGCGTGCTTGGTGAATGGCCGAATGAATGTTATAACCAGCTTTATTTACTGGCCAATCATCGCCACCAATTCTGTTGCCCTCCAAATCTATTTTTACCAAATTTGACGCCCTGATTTCATCATATCTAAGCCCAAAAGGGTTGATAAGAAAGGTGTCAGTATTTGGGATTCTCAATGTAATGTGATTGTAAACTACGCTAGTCCAACCATAATAGTCAGTCAGGCGATAGATAGCAGCCAGATCTACCCGCGCGCGCCACTCATCCTCAGAAAACTGTTTTGGCTTTCGCGGATATTCAACTGTAAGTAAGTCATTTTTTAACGTATCCATGCTGCAACCTTTTAAAATTAATCGATATTATTAAGTGTAATGAATAGTGACGAAAAAATCTAATGAAAGAAAATTAAAAGCCGCAAAATGCAAACTATTTTATCGACACAACACTCGGATAGTTTTCTTAAAAATTGCTAAAGAGATAACTGACATGTAACGCACAAAGGCCTTTATATTTTAAATTTATTATTTTCGATTTATTTTTCACTATCGATAGAAAATTTAATTCTTTTCTTAGACCACAAGTGTTTTTGTTTATGGCATGGCTGAGTCATCCTCCCAAAAGACCCAACCATTAATACTCAAGCCTTTTCCCGTAGTGGCTACAGGCGAGAATGATCATACTCTTTATGTTAAAAACAAAGCCTGCACACAGCATTACTTATTTACAATGACTAAATTTTCAGAAAACACGCGTTAAAAGTTGGCACTTTGCATCTATCTTAAAAATACCGACTGGAATAAAAATTATTTCAGATCCCAACGTAATCAGTATATCACGAAAATTTTACAAAAACTTACATTCCTCATCGTCACCAAAACGATCATTCCCCCTAGTGTCTCATTTATATATTATAAAATTGACCACAACTTGAACTGCTCTCAAAAATTTTAAGGTACATGCCGATAGCCCATAAAGCGAAGGCTAGTTTGGAGCTTATTAGAAAATCAATAAAAATATTTTGAGTGGGACAAAACGATATACTTGCGCCGGCACTATTTCTTCGAATATGAATCCTTCTCAAGTAGAAAGCTTGCAATTAAACCAAATAAAAGACCCCAAAACGGTGAGCCTATATTAAGAATTGGCAACCCGGCAAAAGTAATAAGAAAGGCTATCAGTGCACCGACTGGAAAACCAGCTCCAAAAGCTGTTTGAAATGCCGACTGTAATGTCCGAATTAATGCAAGGCCTGCAAGTGTGCTAAGAAATGCAGCCGGCGTTGCGATCAATAGATTGGTGACTGCTGGCGCAAAAATACCAAAAACTATCGCCATACCTCCTAGAATAATTGCTGCTATCCAGTGCCGCTCAATGGAACCACTGGAAACCAATATGGCGTTGGATGGGCCCGTCAAACAACTAGATACGCAACCAAAAAACGTGGTAAACAACGATGCGGTCCCACACGCTGTAGTAATAGCATTAACCGGTGGTAAATGTCCCGCGGACCGCAATATAACTATTCCCTGCGCATTTTGTGCGGCAACTACTGTAATCGCTAATGGTAGTACAAGTTCGAAAGCCGCTGGCAAAGAAAATGCAGGAACAATTATGCGCGGCGTAGCAAATATTGCTCCGTGATACGGCTCCGTTGTCACATCATAATCCTGGAAAAAAATAAAAAATGCGCCAACGACAAGAACACCTATCATAGGTGGGAAAATCTTTTGATAATTTTGTAACGCCGTAAGGGTAAAGAAAACAACTGTCATTGCCGATACTAGAATAAAATCTGTTTCGAATGCCCGGATCCAATCTAGGCCAAATTCGACAAAAACACCAGCCACCATACCCATAACAATAGGCATTGGGAGCCGTTCCATCACTAGTTTGATCCAACCAGTCAAGCCAAATATAAGAAGCAATATACCAGTCAGAAAATAGGCACCCACAACCTCTGCTAATGTAAGTGTTTGCAGCGCTGTCCCAACAAGCACAGTGCCGGGGATCGTCCAAAAAAATGCCAGAGGTTGCCGGAATACGAATGACATCCCGATAGTCAAAAGACCATTGATCACAAATGCGGCAAAAATCCAAGATGCAAGATCAATTTCATCAAGCCCACCTCGCAATCCAGCGCTCAGAATGATTGCGACAGGTGCTGATGCTGCAAACATAAAGGCAACAAAAGCATTTATCGACTCGTTTATCGGCAATTTTTTCCAAGGACTCAATAGATTCAGCCTCTCCCTAAGAGCCAGATCCAACTATAAAACTTTAAGTTACGTTGAAACACATTGCTAACCATAGAGAGCGCAAAACTTTATGCGAGTCGTAAGAGGTATCGTATTGATGCGATAAAATCAGAGAGATTGTTCTGGGCTGGCACTGTGATTAAGATTAAGTAGCCTCACTATAGTTTCTTTTAGACGAAGCTTTCGTTTTTTCATATCAATAATTCGAAACTGGTCGTTAAAAGGTATTCTTTGAGCTACCTCTATTTGCTGCGAAAGCTCATAGTGCTTTATTTTTAATTGCTTTATGTGGGCGGTTATGCTCAATTTGGCCTCCATTTTCCTGGTTTTAGATCATGTAAAATTATAGATTTACTGTAGTACATTATTATTTTTGTCTGACGCGAGAACATGCCAGAGCCGTTTTCCTAGGTCAGTTAAGTTTCCCTCATCATCTAAGTAACCCATATTTTGGGCATGTGTATCTAAGCAATTATTTCTGGTTAATTTCTGGGAGCTTTTTTTCTGCTCAGAGGACAAATTTTGTCGATCATCGCGCATCATTAACCTAAAAACAAAAGCTCGGGAAAAAGCGACCATGGTCTGTCCTTAACAGTTTCGAGTCAGTCCAGTTGGCTACAGTCAAATAATAACACAATTAAGAAAGAAGTAAAATTTTTTATTAACGTTTTTTCCACTCCGAAATACCGAATACTGATTTTGCCAATCAACTTTAAAGGTGGCTATTTGAATTTTGTAAACCACCTCTAAGAATCTCCTTATCGCGCCACTTTCCAGAAAACTTCAAATAAATTTAGCGCTACCAGAAGCTATTATTATCTTTCCGGACCAGTTGTCTAACTTTCACTTCATGGAGTGTCCAACAAATACCAGGGGATTAGATTATAGGACTAATTCAAAGCTAGAATAAAAACTGAGTGCAAAATAGGTGTGTTGTTACAAAAAAACCAAAAATATATTGATTATAACTTCAAGCACGGTCTTTAAAGTTTAGAAGTAGACTACGGTCGTAGATTGAAGTCACAATATCGCTTTGCTGTCATCGAACAAGGGGTTGTGGGCGCATCTGTTTATACTACCTAGCCAAAATGGGTTGGATGGATGTCGCGGTTGTGGAACGCCATCGCCTGTCACATGATTAAATTCCTAACATCGAAGTGTATCCCTTTTATATCAACTAAGACGGCGATGCTTACCCACTATTTTTTCATTTTCTGACCTGCATTCATTTCCGTTCTATTTGAGATATAAGTTTATTTTAAGCCTAAATTCCTCAGGAGAGGTAGATTTTGAGACTCCTTAATGCGAGCTTTGCACTTTTACCCTCGAAAGATTTTTTCAAGCATTTAATTATCCAAAATATTAGATTTCATTTACCACCTTTTCGAAATTATCCAAGGATTATGAAAATGAGTTTAAGAAACCTTACAGGGATTCAGTCGGATACCTGCAGCATCAACTTCCAAGACGCAGCAGCCAGTAAATAAGTGAATTCTTCAAGCCCGTGATAGCTTGTACTAGGGTGTCTAAGCGTGTCAAAAAGACTCATAGATAACTCCATTTCCACATAAGACCCATAAAAATGAAATACCATTCGCCACGTCTCGTGGGAATATCCACGGCACTGGCCGCAGTTACTATTTGGGCAGTTTTTCTGCTCGGCACCCGCTGGGGCGTGAGGGGTATTTTCACAGTGGAAGAAATTTTATTTCTTCGCTTGCTAAGTGGCGCATTAATTACAATTCCGTTTATGATAAAACTCGGCGTTTTAGTACGTAATCAAGGTTTGATCAGTACATTAATGCTAACTATAGGTAGTAGTGCTGTTTTCCCTTACTTTGTATCACTTGGATTATTCTACGCGCCGGCATCTGATGCCGGCGCTATTGCTCCCGGCATGCTTCCGTTTTGGACAGCGTTATTTTCATGGATATTACTCGGTGAAGTTGTCAGCAACCGCCGGATTATGGGATTGGGTTTCATCTTATTTGGAGCATTGGTTGTGGGCCTATGGCAGATAGTAAGTGGGTCTGAGTCAGGTGTTTGGAAAGGTCACTTGTTATTTCTCTTGGGTGCAGGCTTATTTTCTGTCTATACGATACATTTTCGGCGGAGCGGCCTGAGCCCAACTCATGGATTAGTTATAGGTTTATTTTGGGGGACAATTACTTTTCTGCCCATACTTACATTATCGGGAAATATAGGCTTTCAGGAAGTAAATTGGTACGATATTTTAAATATGTCAATCTTACAGGGCCTCCTTAACGCTGTATTAGCGCTTCTTTTTTACTCAATTGCAGTGCAGCAGATCGGTGCGGCCCAAGCTCGGGCGTTCGGTGCATTAACACCCATCTTAGCATTAATAGGTGGGGTACTATTTCTCGAGGAAGCAATCACACTAACAAAAACGGTTGGCGTTTGCCTTGTTGCTTTTGGCGTCTTATTGGCTTCTGGCGTTTTTGAAAAATGAATGTTTATTAAAAAGCGAATTTGCATTACCGTCTAATGATCGGACACAAATGATTTTAAATTTCATACTTTATTATTTTTAAACGCTCCAGTTTTATTATGATATTAGGAAAAAGTTATACTTACTTGGCAACCCAAAGATCAATTTCATAGACTAGCTGGGTACTAAACTCAGAGCAAGGGCACAGCCTGTCGTCAGTGGTTGCTATTATTTCGGTTAAACAACTCTTTTTTGCATCAAGTGCCACTGACCAGTCTTCCCCTCAAACTCATCGGGGGAAACATTGTATAAAATTAGGAACTTGCGTTTTATTTCTCGATCACTAACATATTGATATCGCTAAGAATGTACTGGGCGCACCTAATTTGGCCCTAAATCCGAATCTTATAAAGAAACTGAGCCAATATGCATTTTTCTTAGTATAGGCTTATCATTTAGCGTACCTTGTACGCGATTTTTCGAGGATAAAAAGTAATGTCAGTAACTCTTTATGTACATCAGGCCATCGCTCGTTCAATAAATGAGCATAAAATTGAAACCATGTTTGGCTTAATGGGCGATGCCAACCTCTTTATGATAAATGACTTTGTGGAATCCTGTGGCGCATCGTATATCCCTGTTGCTTTCGAGGGCAGCGCAGTTCTTATGGCTATAGCATATGCTCATACTTCTGGCAAAACGGGTGTTGCCACTGTAACACACGGACCTGGCCTGACCAATTGCGTAACTGCGTTGACGGAAGGTGTCAGAGCGAGACAATCAATAGTTTTGTTATGTGGAGATACAGCAGTTAGTAATCATCTCGGTTTGCAGAATATTGATCAACGAGAAGTAGTAAAGGCTACCGGCGCTGGCTTTGAGCAATTGCGATCTCCAGAAACAACAGCAGACGATGTTGCTAATGCATTTTTCAGGGCCGAGAAGGAAAAGCGCCCAATCGTATTAAATATGCCAATCGATTTCATGTGGAAAGAAACTCAATATCACCCAATTATCAAGCCTATTTTCAAATCCGAAGCATTGGTTTCGACCGGAGACCTTTTTGATCAAGCCCTTGGCATGATTATGTCTGCAAAACGCCCTTTAATTCTTGGCGGAATTGGAGCAATCAAAGCAAAAGATAGTATAGTTCAATTAGCTGAACGTTTGGATGCAGTTTTAGCAACTACACTCAAAGCTAATGGGCTATTTACACATCATCCCAACAATATTGGCATTTGTGGTACATTGAGCAACGCGGCTGCATATGAAATGATATCAAAATCAGACTGCATCGTCTCTTTTGGAGCAAGTTTGCATACTTTTACAACTGATAAGGGGAACCTATTCAAAGGCAAGCGGGTAATCCAAATTAGCGATGATCCTAACGATGTTGGTAGAACTTTTCTGCCCGATGCGGCCTTGATCTCTGATCCTAAATTGGCTGCCGACAATATCATCTATTGGCTTAATGAGGCAGAAATGCCTGGAACCGGTTTTTCAAAAGAACTTAAAATGAATGAATTGATGCAACTAGATACTCAAATCAATCATAATCTTTGCGATGGGTATATCAACTTTTGCTTCGCTTTGGATCGCTTAAATGAAATACTACCCAAAGACAGGATACTGGTAACAGATGGAGGACGCTTCATGACAGAAGTGTGGTGCCGCGTATCTGCGCCTGATCCACTTAGTTTCATTCATAGCGCAAACTTTGCAGCGATTGGACAGGGACTTCAGCAAGCCATTGGAGCGGCACATGCCAATCCAGATAAAACGGTTTGTCTATTTATCGGAGATGGTGGTTTTATGCTGGGAGGCATAAATGAATTTAATACGGCAGTAAGAACCGGTATAGACTTGCAAATTATTGTCTGCAACGACTCTGCCTACGGCGCCGAACATATTCAATTTCGGGATCGGCAAATGTCACCTGCCATTTCAGAATTCAAATGGCCCTCTTTCGCCAATATGGCCAAAGCAATGGGAGGAAATGGCTTTACGGTGGCTTCTAATGAAGACTTGGAATTGGCGGTTAAATTAATGAAACAGCAATCTGGTCCGAATTTGATTGAGTTAAAACTAGATCCTGACCAAGTGCCCCGAATGCGTCGTTGAAGTGACAAATTTCAAATTCTAGCTAAGGCAAGTCAAATTCGTTTAATAGCAAGTTTGCAAGCTCCTATTTAAGTTCTACTCAAGAGGTTGATCCTAATTTCTGTCAGATTCTGGCAACAAAATCAATCATTGCTGATGTCCCATTATGCCCAACGCCTTCTGACAAATTGGCCCTATACTCTTCATTCACAATAATTTCATCGTCTTTGAAAACGTTCGTAAATGTTTTTTTAGTATACATCAGTGAAACGTCTTTGGGCCCACCAGTGCCCAATTCTATTTGATCAGGAGTATACCCATGAATTAATAGGATGCCGCCTTTTTTAGTCGCTGCTCTCAAACCTAAAAGTGCTTCATTTATCTTTTGCGGAGGGACAAATTGGAAACATATACCAACTACGTTGTCATACTGTTTCTCTGACCAATCTATATCAAAAAAATCTTCAACTCTGTAATTCACTTTGACGCTTCGGCTCAAAGCAAGCTCTTGTGCCTTTTCGTTTGCTACCTTTGAAGAATCCGATGCCGTGACTTTGTAGCCTTTGCTGGCGAGGTAAACTGAATTGCGGCCCTCCCCGTCGGCGACCACAAAAGTTTCACCATTGGGCACCAAATAATTTTCTAGTTTCAAAAGAGCTTTTGCTGGTTCTTTACCAAAAAGGTAGTCGTCAATTGAAAATCTATCATCCCAATCCATTTTTAACTTTCCATATTATTTTTTCAGTTTACGTTGCAACGTCTGAAGTACGTTTGCGAAAATAATCCATAAAAATTTGGTTTCATTCAAAATAATTTATCTTTGATTGATGAGCCATTTTGGAATCCCTGATGGTACTTTACCGGTTTGTGAAGCAAGTGCGCAATCTTTTAAACTACCGAAGCGAATGTCTCGACCAGTCAATCCTTTTCCATAATGAGAGTACTTACCAGAATTAGTCATAACAACTTTAGCGTTCTTCGGAAAAATTGGCTCTGTCATTGAGCACCAACAAAGATCAGGAATTACCTTTACACCTGCCCTAATTAAATGTGCTAAAATACCTTCGTTGGAGGCATCAGAAAATACGTTTCTTCCTACAGTTAAAATTGTTTGGGTGGCGTAATTGCATGTCTTCCTTGCAAAAAATTCTGCAAAACGCCTACATTCTGCCAAGGAGGCGTGAGGACTTCCAATTGCCACTAGGTCAATCCGAGTTCCCGACGCATTAAATTTATTCCAAAGCTGCTTCATTTCTTCAACCGTTATGTAGTATCGCTTTAAACAGCGAAGTGGCATGAGATGGCTTTCTGGTGTGTGCCCACGAATATGCAGCATTGGCACGGCTGACGTTACGCCAAAAGCCGCGCATAAAGCCTGTAGTTCATCAGGCGATGGTGAAGCTGCCTCAAGCCCTGTTATTAGTGGAATTTTATTTGGGGATTTAGCACCAGCAAGCCAACCAAGCATTGGCCAAATTGCATCATCGAAGGTCAAGGGCAAGTTTACTTTAATTTCGCATTCGGGCACCCTATTATCAGCCAAATATACTCCTGAATTTGGTGCACGCCCAGTAATCGCTATGAATAGATCAAGATAGTCTGGATGCTTTTCTGTACGGGCGCCCAAAATCGAATTAGCATAAATAACAGCGTTGGACTCAGACCAGCCAATGGCTTCATTTGTCTCCGGTAAATCTTTTAAAAAATATGGTGCACAGGTAAAAGTTGGGCGCACGCCCATGTCTACGTACGCATCTGCAAGCCGGCTTGCTTTTGCTCCAAAATCCGGTTCCACGCCCTGTTTTTGCCAGTTTTCCCGGTCAACTGAAATTGCGTTGATAGTAGTAGGAATGCAGGTTTTTGCACCAATTGCATTCATTTTTTCCGCAAAATCTAGATTTGCATCGTGGGCCAGAATACAACCGTCTATATGTGCGCGGGAGACATCAATTAATCCATCCGCACCTTGCGCAGCAGCCATTAAACACAAAGTTTCCATCGCAATTTTTTGTGCATGCCCACGATATCCTCCAAGCATCTCCAAATCTTTATTGCTCAACGTCAAAGAATCAATTTCTGGTTTCAACAGCACAACCTTTTGCGAGCCAAAAATTAGATTGTTATCGAGAATTTTGGCTTCATCGGCGTTGGCCAAAGCACTATAGATGGTGGGTTCCAGTCGCACCACAGAAAGCGGACTATTAAATAGCTGAGTGGCAATTATCGCTCCTAACGTCAATATATTTTCCTTCTCACGAAATACCAACGCTGCCGGAGCATTTCCATTTAGCGCCAACTGCAACAGTACACCGCTACCACTACACGAACCTCGTGAAGTTGGCATAAGTACTACTTTTCCAGAAAGTGAGGAGCCATGTTTTGAGTGATGGACATCAATGATGGTACCAGTATCAGGGTCAACTCCACCCCAGAAACTTAACCCTTCCTGACAATGTAGAATCGGACCCCTGGCATTATTCCCTACAAAAAGGGTCGAATTTAAAACTTTATTAGATGGCATAATTTCCCCTTGCCACACTGCTTTTTCGTTTCGGACTAGCATAATAATGTTCATAAAAACTAAACACTAATTCTAATTTACAAAAAACCATTAATTAAACATCAACAACCACACCCTAAAGAGGCCATCTGCGCTGAAGTTATATTCTAAGGTGCTTGATTTCGATTAATAGTAACGGTGGCTTTGTAAGCCTAATATTTAAGCTTTCTTCGAATAAGTCCGTGGAATAAACCCTCTCGATCTTCGCCGACTAGGACTAATTCTTTGATACTGAAACGGTCCCCAACAATCGGCTTAATTTTAGGTCCCAAGAAAGACAAAAGTTCATCAACATGAGTTTTGGATATTTTGCCTGTAAGCGTGAGGTGAAATTTAAAGTCCTTAAAAACATATGGGTATCCCCATTTTGATAGCATTTCCTGTTGATAAATTGTTAATGGTTTGCTGCGCCTTTTGGCCAGTTCCATTTTGTTAAGTGGAGCTCTGTATCGCTCAAAGTAAGTAACGCAGTTTTGGGCCAATCGATTAATCTGTTTTGATTGTTTGCCTGGAGCTAGTGCAAGAAAATCATTAATGACTTGAAGAACTAGTTTGTCTGAAGAGACTGACGATTGGTTTCGACAAAAACCTTCAAAATCTGCAATCAATTCTTTTTCAGTCTTGCACGACTTTAGGCGAAATGGAGCTTTTAACGTTCCGTGAAAACCATATTTCCGCGGCTTCTCTGTGAGTTGGTTTAAATCAATCTCGGTGTTCTGAATCTGCAAAAAAGGCACAGATTTACGGGCTTGAATATCCCAGCCTAACCAGGAAGCACCAAATTTTCCCAAAAGTCCGTCCGGGACATAGTAGATAGAATACCGTGAAAATCTCATTTTGAATTCCAGCCAATGGAAACTGATGTCTAGCTATTTTTTAACACGAAGTTAAGAAATGCTATAAGGTTGACGAATTTAGGGCCACGGGTTTTACGCTTACCAATTAGGAGTCATTCAAAATTTCAATACAAATAAATTTCAGCCAATTAAACTTCCAATTTTTAACCAAAATATAATAAACTTAAGTTAAAATGTATGAACCAGCATACTTGAATTAACATGGAGCGCCATTGCAGAAAATGAATAACGAAAAAGAAAAACAAGAAAAACTTATAGAAGTATTTAAAAAGTATAAGAAAACAGGCGATGCCAAGATTTTGTCCGATTGCATTCGCTCAGGTGCTATCAATAATGTTAAATTACCAAATAAGTTAGCTTTTGAGATAGCAGATCTGTTGGATGCAGCGTATCCTTTGTCAAGTAAGAAGACATTAGCCGTAGATGACAGTTGGATGTTCTATGTTTATTGGCGTGAGACTGAATTTAAAACTGGCAAGAAACGAAAAAATTTGCAGAAAAACGCCATAAGAGCCGTCCAAAATTGGTTTGAAACCCGAGGAACTCCCAAAAAATATGAATTAGTACGATCACGCCTTCGCCAAGAATACTTTATTTGGAGAGATAACTTAAGTGACTTTGAACTAGAACGTTACAAATCTTCAGTAAATCAGATCTCAGAAAAAAATGATTAAAAAAAATTGAGCGAAACAAGTTATAAAAAATAATCGGTCATTTTTTTTACTGAGCTAACTAACGCGTCCCCCCTTTGACCAAGTCTCTCTTATCACAACACTATTTCCAACCCGATCAAACAAAATAAAATCCGCATGTAGCCCGATACGCAACGCACCTCGATCTTTAAGACCTACTGCAGCCGCTGGCGCTAAGGTAACCGTTGTTAGTCCCTTGGCTAAATTCCCCCATAAATCACCGAGCTTTACGGCGGCATTTAGAAGCGCCGCAGGAACGTAGTCAGACGACAAAATGTCTAGAAGATCTTTTTCAGCTAATGCGGTTGCTGATATATTTCCTGAATGTGACCTACCACAAATGAAATTTGGAGCCCCCAACAAAATAGAAATATTATTTGCACGACAGTTTTGAGACGCTTCGAGGGTCGTTGGAAATTCAGCTATTCTGACACCATACCTAGCTGCAGATCGGACATGCTCTTTAGTTGTATCATCGTGGCTTGCTAAAACCGCGCCAAGACGAGTGGCTTCAGCAACAACTCGAGTTTCATTTTCAGAGCCATATTTGGCTTTCATGTTTATAAGGTTTTCATAGTGATCATCTAATACTAAACCGCTAATTGAATTTCTCTCTATCGTAAAGGCACGCCACTTTTCAATGTCCCTCCACTGCCTTTCTCCAGGGGTATGATCCATGAAACTTACTATGCCAACCCGATCGGATTTACCAAACCTTTGAAGTTCATAATTAAGATTATTCGAACAAATTTCAGCACGCAAATGGATAAAGTGGCTTATTTTTAAAATATCTTTCTTTCTCAAATTCAATATTGCATTCGCGAATTGGCGAGCCATCGTTTTTGTAGAATTTTGGCTTCCAGGAATTGACCCGATGCGCATTGCGTCAAACACCGTAGTGATACCACAGGATGCTAGCTCGGCATCGTGAGCAAGAATTGCCTTATCCATTGGCCATTGGACGCTAGGGCGCGGTCTAATGTGCCTCTCCATGTTATCGGTATGAAGTTCTATTAGACCAGCCGCTATATATGTACCCCCACAATCAAATGCTGACGGAACTGCAGAACGTCCTTCTTGCAAATCATTAATTTCACCATTGTCGATAACAAGGGATCCATTGATTATTTCATTATCCAAAATTAATTTTGCATTAGTAAAAATTTGCTCAGTCATTTAGGTTCATTGCCATATACTTTTTTCAAAAATATAACACCAAACATCGTTTAATCGCTTTTACCCATGAGAAAGCGCAGTAAACTCTAAGAGCTCAAATGTCATCTTAAATTTTCGTGAGTATTCCGGTGATTATTTTACAAATGCCACAAAGAAATGAGCAAAACCATTTTAGTAAAAATTCCGTCAGTATATATTTGCTAGCACTCAGAGCAATTACTATAAACTCCAGGAAAAACCATAAATCCCCTTAATGCGGAACAGGAATATTAAAACGTATATTTTTGAGACACTCGTATTTTTTATCACAACGCTACCTCAAAATGGTTAAAGCGAAAAGGAAAATGGGATTACTCTATGCAATCAAAAATAAACTTAAAGATCCATAGGCATACTGTAAGTATAACATAGGCATCCGCTTGCTTTGTACTTTGTAATTCTGATTTATTACTGATGGCAACATACTAGACGGGTGAGCTAGGCACTCAACGCGTACCGACCTATGAGAACAATGAAATCTCATGGAACATAAAAGATATAGCTGGCGATCCGGCCTCAATATGGCTAGAGAAAGTCGTTAGGTATATCCCAAATATTAAAGTATGAGTTTTGCAAAATGCAAGCTTTCGATGAAGCACAGAACTGGTGACACAAGATAAAATTTTTAAACGCTTGATCTTGTTTCAAACTAGGATGCTTCTTCTCATTATTATATGCGGTAGCACTGTTAAAGTATGCTACGCAATGAATCCTAACAGGAACAATTTGACAGACTTAGGTAGAGTACTGTTTTCTCAATTTTCAGCCGGTTATTAGGTTGTCTCCTATCTGCTTTTTAGGTCCAATCCATTGGGTAAGAGGCTGTTCGCTCCATTAGTTTTGCTTTTCGTTGCTTTTAGATTCATGAGCGAAATAATTAATCCAATTGAGA
The DNA here is from genome assembly GCA_902633655.1 of Paracoccaceae bacterium. GTDB lineage: Bacteria > Pseudomonadota > Alphaproteobacteria > Rhodobacterales > Rhodobacteraceae > LFER01. The sequence continues at coordinate 14,643 of CACPHA010000009.1, read as the reverse complement.
TAAATAAAAATCTTTTCTATTGGCTAATATTCTATATCGCTTCACCGTTTTTTTCGTGGCACAAGGTTTTGTCGCTGGGATGCTTTATTTTTTAACCGTAAGACAGCATTTTAAAGACGAAGAACTCGTTACTTAAATGTACCAGTAAGTAGAAGTACTCTTGGGCCTGATCTGATAATAATTCCAGAAATTTTTACTAATTATGTAAACAAACTGAATAGCTTAGAGCTATTTAGACTGCTGACCTCCCGTTACCACTCTTGCAACGGTTATCATTACAACTGCATTGGAGATTGCTGAAGTTTGTGTTGGTTTTCATTATCCGTAAAGCCTAAATAACCTTCTTAAGCAAATCATTTACCTTCTTGTTCTAAGACTCATTGCTTCCTGATTAATAAAACTTTTACACTTCTTGTATGACCAGGCGTCCTCCAGTTGATTGGTTCATTGGGCTCTTTTTTAGCTGGATCAGGTGCAGCAGCTTTTACTGCAGACAAATGGGATACAATGCTTTTATCAATCACTTCTGGCATTTATAGAAATCTTTTGGTTACGCCAGTACTCAAACTGTGAGTAGACAATACGCACCGTAAGCCCATATTGCGGCACCAAAAAGTAAGTGGGGGGATTTTGAGAGTACTTCTGTACACTTTTCTGCTCTATCAAGAGCATCAGGCTTAGGCCGAGTGTGAATACTTTTAAAGATATTTTTTAGACGTTGTTATTAGGCTAATGGATCAGTTTGGTTAAGCTATGAAGAGATGTGGAGACAGCTGAATACGAATTTTTATTAGACTGCATGTCCACCGGTGAAGGAGACAAAAAAGTCTACTGCGCGAACTTTTTAAAGGCTCAAAGTAGGGAGATAAAACTTATTGCAGGTTATTTAATGTATAGATCGATTTTTTTCAGACAGTCCAGGCTATGTGAGGGAATAATGTTCATAATTATCATGGCCTAGGACCGCGACAATCATTCATACCCTGTCATCTCTAGATAGCCATAACCTTCATGACTGCCTGTAAACCGCACCGGGCCTTCCCAATAAGGAATAGATATATCCATCCATGACTGCCTATTTAATGCTGTCACATTCACGCTTACTTCCTGCTCAGGCAGACTGATCAGCCACTCTGTTGGAATAGTACGACCGGAGACTGACGACATTGCTAACGGTTCCGCAACAAATGTACCATCAGAATAGGAAACTGTTTTGCCGTCCGGATTGATCCAAGTCCCCGAGCTAAAAATACTTCCATCCGTTTGGCGCAGTTGAAAACCCATCAGTTTAGCCCCCCCTTTGAATGAAAGGGAAAACCAATCCCAGCCCAATTGTGTTTCTGCAAGAGGCTGAGATGACCACTCTCGATCAAGCCATGCCTGCCCTGTGACTTCGACATCGCCCTCGGGTAGACGCAAGGTTCCTTCAATCTGAAAAAAGGGTTGCGAATAGTAGTAGCTGGCCTGACCTTCAGCTGATTTGACAGAATAGCCATTCTTACCGTGAAAAACTAGTGGCCCTCTTGCGTTTAACACCATGTCATAGCTAAATTGGGGTGCAGTGGCGCGGAGTTTTAGAGAATTTAGATCAGACCCTTGCATGCTCCAGTCGTCTATCCATGCATGGAAAGGTTCTACCTCTACACCAGCCTGTCCAATACCACCGCGAGCAAAACGCTCTGTGGCGAAATGTTTATTTGGTGTTGTAATTGCGGCATGAGCAAACCAAACTTGTGGAGAGCCCCAACTCTCAGCTTCCCCCGGCGCGAGCGCAGATCGGAAAAGCGTCCACTGCAATCCGTATGCTGTTCCATTCGGCCCCGTTAGATTAGCAGTTAGGTACCACCATTCAATCCTATAGTCAGGATGTGGCCCATGATCAGCAGGAAAATGGAATACAGCATCCGGCACCGGTTTTACAAAGCCATCCGCATTGCTCCCCAAGCCTGAAAACCCATCTGCCATGAGCGCAAAGGGAACGACACAAAAAATTAAGAAGATCCTAACGGTCATGAGCAAAAACCTTAAGCAAAATTGATGGTGGAGTGCGCATAAGTTTTAAGGCTGGCCATGACGCGGCAAGCAAAGCCGCAACGAATGCATAGCCGCCCAATTTTACATACTCCAACGGAAATAGATACATTGGTAACTTCCAACCAAATGCCTCAACATTCACGATACTGAGCAGAACCCAAGCCAAGGAAAGACCTACAGGCAAAGCGCATAAGTACACAAGAAATGACAAAGCCAAAGCGCGCAGAAGCTCCATCCAACCAAGCTGACGCCTGGTTAAACCCAGAGCCCACATCGGGGCAAGCTGCGGGATACGCAGATCTGATAGGGTCAAAAGGCTCATTAGCAAAGAAAACCCCGCAACCCCTAAGGTTAGTACATTTAATGCTCTTGTAACGGTAAATGTCCGCTCAAAAACTTCCATTGAAATTGCTTTGATTGAGGCCTGATCAATTATGTTTTTGGATGAAATTCCAAGACCCTCGATGATCTGCTTTCGCAAGGAAGATGGACTGTCTGAACGCACTCCAAATTGAGTAGCGTAAATGTCAGGTTGTAAATTTTTAATCACTTCCTCAGACACAATAACTTGTCCTTTTGGATTACCGTAGTCGCCGACCACAGCAGCGATGGCCAAGCTCAGATCGGCCGATATTTCAACTAAATCACCGACCTTTAACTCTGAACGATGAGCAAGCTGCTCATTGATTACGACTGCTACTCCCCCCTCCACACGATCCCATGCATCGGCCTTAGCGTTCAAAAAGGTCCAGCTTTCTCTATAAGTCCGAGAAACTCGCACTCCAAACAAACGAACTGGTTGCCCAGCAATTTGCCGCGACATGCTCAAAAGTGGTAGCACTTCAACATTTCTTTCTATAAGATAAGCCTCAAGCTCAGCGCTTTGATCTGCATTATCCACCTCAATGAAAAGTTCAGGTGCGAGGCGCTGATCCAAAAAGTTATTAAAGGTTAAACGGAAGCTTGAAACCATCGTTGAAACGCCGATATTCGCCGCCACTGCTAGAAGCAGTGCCATTAACGCGAGACTCAATCCCGGAAATTGATGCCGCATATCTGCCCAAAACCAGTTCTGGATTGTTTCCCCAGAGCGCCCATGAGTAAAGTTTAGCGCCAACAACACTAACATAGGCAGAGCCAATGCAGCTCCAATCAATAAGCAAGCTAATACTGCAAAAGCGATCGATAAACCACTACCCCAAATGCCCAACACCAGTGCTGTACCTAGCAAGATAAATGCCAAAAAGCTTAATTGCCGGATACTAGAACGACTCGCTACGGCCCAAGCTCGAGGTTTCACACTTTCCAAAATTGGCATACGCCAGATGTGCCATATTCTACCGGTAAAAGCTGCGCTAGAACCGAGAAAGCAAATCAAGAATCCAGAAAGCCACCATTCAATCCGTAATTCAAGCGTGTCAGCAATACTAGCGCCGTAAAGGCCGCGTAACGTTGCAGCCACATCCGGCAGTAGAAGCCCTGCTATGAGATAACCAAAAATAATCCCTGAACAGGCGCCAAGCAAGGTTAGGCTTAGCATCTCGACAATCAAGATCTTGATCAAAAGGCGGAGTGGGACGCCAAGAGAGCGTAAAGTGCGAGTTAGTGCTCGGCGACGCTCGAATGCTAGACCAATTGTACTATAGACTATAAACAGACCTACTGCAAAGCTGAGCAGACCAAAAGCCGTCAAGTTGAGGTGAAAACTTTTAGTTAGCTGCGTCATGTCGGCAGCTTGCCCTGACGGCTGTAAATTTAGTTCGGGTGCTAAGCTCTCCAACTTCGGCTGTCCCATCGGCTGAAAAGGTAAAATAAGCAAACGGCTAAGATCGTTGCGGCTTAGTAAAGTCTGCACAACGCCTATATCACCTACAGCCATACCCGGTGCTATTGTTGAGTCGATCTGAACTTTCACCCTGCCCCGAAGCAACCGCGCAGTTTCGGCATTTGCAATGAGAACTGGTGCTGCTTTAGGTCGTAAAATTGTGGTCAAATTGTCTATCGAAAAAAAGCCCAATCCACTAGGCGCCGTAAGAGCGTCTATACCGATTAATTTGATGTTCTCTAAACTTCCCTCAATAATCGGCGAAACTAGCCAACCAGACCGTCTTAAATCGACATATAATTCTTGCGGAATCGAATTACCCTGTTTTGGAAGCAATAGATCATACTGGCCATCATTCAAAATCGCTGCCGCTGAATCATAGCTTGCCCGCGCCTCAGAATTTATTGCCTGCACACCGGACCATAAAGCCGTTGCGATTGCCAAACCAGCGATAAGGGTAAAAAGCTGCAAAGGATTATGCCGCCAATGGGAGAGGACAGCTCCAAGGCAAACGCGGGTCATTTTAAAAAACCGCCCTGCAATCTAAGTTCACGATCCATAGCAGATGCAATTTTTGGTGAGTGCGTTACGATCATCAAAGCTGCACCGGTTTCAGCCACAAGGCTCAACATCTGATCGAGAACATCATCGGCGGTCGCTTCATCGAGATTCCCCGTTGGCTCATCGGCCAATAAAAGTTTCGGTTTCATGGCAATCGCTCGCGCAATCGCCACACGCTGTTGCTGACCACCCGACAAAACCTCTGGATACTTAATTAAATGATCTCCAAGTCCTAAAGCTTCCACAAGTTGTCCAATATAATTTTCATCTTTACGCCCCGAAAGCGCTGCATGAAAAGATATGTTGGCCGCAACAGTCAAAGAAGGTATGAGGTTAAATTGCTGAAATACCAATGAAACATCATGTCGGCGCATGGCTGCTCGTCCCGCATCATCCATAGCAGTCAAATCCCGTCCGGAAAGTAGTACACTACCATTTGTGGGGGCTTCCAGTCCACCTGCGATATGAAGAACTGTACTTTTACCACTTCCCGACTCGCCGGTGATTGCAAGAGTTTCGCCGGGCATCAATTCAAAACTTACTTCACGTAGAATTGGAATCTCGCCTTCAATGTCAAAGTAACTTTTTTTGACTTCATCGAATGCCAGTACCATTAAGCCTACTCCAAATCACGTTCAAACAATAAATTTTGTGCGCTTACAGTCTATTATGATAAAGTCTGCGTAGATCCACTCATGCAGTCAGTTAACAGATCGATAAGTTTTTAGATAATCCAAAAGGTTTAATATGCCACCTTTGTCGTTGCAGAGCATGGGAAATACCATATTTTTAGGTGTGTGGTAATAAATATCTAAGAGCTAAGACCTTTTCTTTTCATTTAGCAAGAAAACTACCAATTAGATTTGAGTATGGTGTAAAATAACTTGAATGGCATTTATCTTTTTCAGTGCGAATAATAGTACTATCTTTAGATTGGAACTACCTATTCCAATTGTGTGCCAGAATGAATTATTAAGAAGATGGCAAAAAAGTTACTACAACGAAAAATACTTTTTAACTACCTTTATTTTATTTTGCTATGGACTGGCTGTTCTTAGTTGTTACGTCATTTTACTCCGCAGAGAGAGCATTGCCAAAGGATTGTTGAGTAAAGTTATTATGAAATACCGGAAAACTTTATTGGGGTTATCATATAAGCTTCATTCGTTTTCGTTCTGTATATTTAAAAAACATGTTTCCTTGCTAAGAGTAGCCGGGCCTCCGAACCATCAAGTGGATATTTTTGGGGTCCAGTTTGCACTGATGTTCCTGCTACATGTTGGTAGACCCTGAAAAGTAAAGCATTGATCTATTTTTGGAACATACCAATTTAGTGCAAGATTAACTGATCACTGAAAAATACAAGAGGTTACAGCTCTAAGATGCTAGCGCGTATCCTCCGTTGTAACTGGCACTTTTCCTGCGAACCTGAGAGTGCTCAACAATGCGTTCGCGGGCCACACCCCGTATCTGTTCAATCGATGAATAACCTTTTCGCTCCAAATATTCATTCAGGTCTTGTTTTAGCTCTTGAATAAGCTTTATGCCGATGCCACCACTCCCTTTTTCTTCCATAGCAGCTGTACAAACCTGTAAATTTCCAGCGCCGTGCACAACGAAATTAAACGCTTCACGGAAACCTCTGATCCCACCAATCCCAGAAATAGCTTGATCTGGAAAAGCCTTAGAAATATCTGAAACACGCTGCAGGGCTTGGTGCAGTATTGCCAAACCACCTAATCCTCCAGAGGTTACCAGCCCATCAACCTCAACTTCGAATTTCATTGTTTCTGGGTCCATCAACGGAAGAGATGGAAACGTATTGCAAAGTGATATCGACGCCGCACCAGAAGCGTATGCAACTCCGGCTGCATCGACAAGTTTAGAAGTAGATGGCGTTAATTTTACCCAAATAGGTACGCTGACTGCGCTTGTGACTGCTAGCAAAACGGATTTGATAATGTCTTCATCGTTGGCTATGTTAGCACCCATGTCTTTGCGATCCATATGAGGACAAGACATATTCAACTCGATTGCATCGCAACCCACATTTACACAGGCTCTAGCAAGCTTTTTCCAATTATCCATTTCTTCTTCACTGCCGGCTCCAGCCATGATAGAAGCGATAACCATTCGATTTGGATAAGTAGTCTTTATTTCTTCCAAGTCAGGCAACCACATGTCAAGCGGTTGGTCCGATATTAATTCCCAATTCCATGAAGAATGCGAGACAGTTTCCGGGCGCTTCGTCCGTGAGACGTAAGGCTTTGTCTCGCTTGTTCTTTGATAAATCGTTTTTGGTCCAGCAACATTCTCTACAGGGTGTAGACCAATAGTTTTAGTCACGATCCCACCCCAGCCAGCCTCAAAGGCTTTCAAGATTTTTCGCTTACTTTCCGTTGGAGGTGCTGATGCCAAGATGAACGGGTTTTCAAATTCCAGTCCCGTAAAAGTTGTAATCAATCTACTCATTTAAAAAATTCCCGATTTTTACTTAATGGTAAAAAAAAATCCCTCAAAAGTCAACTCTTTGCACAAGCTGACTTGCAAACTGAAACAAAACGAGGCGATAAAATCATGAAAAATAACTTTAAGATGACTGTGATAGGTTTTTAAAATGTATTAATCCCCGAATTGCATCCCATGAAAAGCACTCACAACGCAACAATTAATAATGATTTCAACGACCCCGTTGGCGCGGTGATCCATCCGACGGTTGCTTGCCTGCTTTCCATAGCGGGCTACAAAATTTCGGAATTCGACACCCTTTGCGTGTAAATTCCACTTAAGTTTTTCATAGTCGATCAGGCAATGTCTTTTTCTAACCTGTTGAAATATAAAAACCGACACGTAGCCAATGGTCCATTGACTTTGGGACTTGGGTTTTGCTTAGTGGCGCTGTGCTCAGTGCTGAAAGCTCCCTGCTCTCACAAAATTCCTTGTTAACAGGGAAAATAACAGGGCAATTAAACGCAAACAGCTTCCATGTGGCCCTCAAACCTCAGTATTTATTGGGCATAGCTGATTTTGCTTCCGCATTTAACAGGGAATTTAATTAGCGAAAACAGGGAATTTTAAATGAAAAGCAGAATAAAAAGCATGACAAAACACACGTATTAGTATTTTTGTTAGAAGATAAAACGCTGGCCAAAGCTTCAGATGTTTGGGGAGTGATACGATTGGGAGTTGACCCATTTTCTGCGCTTAGAAAATTCTTGCGAGGCCTCTGACATCTTACTCTTTTTTGGCCATTTTATGTTCCGTAAATCAACCAATGCCGCAGATTCCATGACCATTGCGCCGGGCATGGCTATGATTTCATTGTCAGCAATCGCACTTGGCGCAGCATTCGGTGGCTATCTGCCGTTAATCGCTCTGTGGATGGAAACCCTAGAAGTTTCATTCCAAAAAATTGGCATTGTTAGCGGCACCAGCGCGCTTGGTATCATTTGCAGCGCGTATTTTGCACCACAACTTACCCAAAAATATGGCTATGTTGTCACAATAAATATTGGATTAGTTCTCGCCGCAGTCATGACGGTGTTATTTCGCTACACCGAAAATTGCGCTGCGTGGCTGGCGATCCGGTTCGCCGGTGGGCTAGGCATTGGCCTGCATTGGGTTCTAACCGAAGCATGGCTTGCAAATATCGTTTCAGACCACGGACGTACACGGGTAATGGCAATTTATGCCACCGGCATTTCTGTTGGCTTCGCCGCCGGCCCAGCCATCATCTGGTTATTCGGTTTTTCCACACCAACACCATTCTACCTAATCGCCTTGTTTTTACTTGTTGCGGCCTGGCCCATTTACAGACTTCGCAGACACGAACCAAAGGCAGAATTTTCTAGCGGCGGATCGCCCTTGCTCTTGATCCGAAGAGCACCAACCGTTGCCTCGGCTTGTATCGTTGCCGGTGGAGTTGATCTTGCTTTGATCAACCTCGTTCCAGCGATGGTCGCGCGGAGTCCTGATGCCGAGCCAGTCTTAGCTCTGGCGCTTGTTCCAGCAATGGCGCTTGGTACAATGCTTCTACAATACCCAATCGCCATCGTCGCCGATCGTTATGGGCTACTTAAAGTAAGCATTATCGTCGCTACGACTGGTCTTTCTCTTTGTAGTCTAATTCCATTTTTCCTGGATTCAATCGTCATCGCCATTGGAATAGCATTCCTCGGGGCGGGTCTTGTTTACGGACTTTATTCAATAGGACTTGCTATGCTCTCTAAACGGTTCGCTAACGGCGAAATTATTGCGGCTAATGCCGGTTTTGTAATCATCTTTGAAGCTGCAAACCTTATGGGGCCCGGGATTGCAGGTGTTCTACTTGATATTAACATTCGGCTTGGCCTACCAATTTTCATGATCAGCATCGGCGTCTTCTATCTAGTGATCTCGTGGGTGCGCCTCCATGCAAACCCAGACGAATAAACATTCGAAGCTGCACCGACTGTCTTAGCCCTCTAAAATTAAGCAATTATTTCTGGTAAAAGGAGTGAGCTTGAGATGCTAACAAGCGTCTGAATTGAGTCTACCGGTTCTCAAGCTTTCACTGCAGTATCAAACTTTGTCGACCATTCAACAGATTTTTGCTCGTTGAAAAAACAGAAAACTCATCTGAATAGATTGCGGAAAGCCCACGTGCAGCCCAAAACACGCCTTTGTCATAAGCTTGTAAAAACAACTCTTCTGCTTTTGCAAAATTTTGTTCGGTATCGTCTCCAAGAAAATATACTGTAGCGAGAGCAAACGTAGCAGCAGGGTAACCTAGTGCATGAGATCGTTTTATCTCTGCAATAGTTTTAGAACTTTCACCAAGCCTCCAATAGCCGCACGCTCTATGCAAAATGTATCGAGCCTTATTTCCGCCATCTCTTATTAACGCTCTTTCACACGCCTCAATAAGCGCTAAGGGTTCGATATTCACAAAATCAACTGGTTCTGCAACAGCCATTGAATCAGCTTGAAGAGAGCCTAAAACATCACATTGTTCTTTAGACGCCGCCTCTGTAGCGAACGTTATCACCATTGCTATGAGTATGTTGTGCATTTGGTCAGCGTTCGGCGATGAGATTATTGGAATAGGCTCGTCTATCCTCCATCCAATTATCCATTTTTCGTAGAGAAGACATCAGAGTTTTCATTTTTTCCGCCGCATCAAGATGAGCTTTGTCTCTTTGCTTAAACATCTGCATTGTGTGTTCTTGACCCTGTTTTGCTGCTTCTTCAACGCTTCCAGCAAAAAGGGATATGTAGCAGCCACCACCTAATTCTGCACAAGTAATTTTTTTCATTTGACCTCTTAGATATTGGAGCAGATGGGGTTTCTTACTCTAATAATCGAAACCTTCTAGCGGGACTCCCTCAACCTTTATTCGATGCATGAGACATGGATGTTCGGAATAATCTGCCGTTGCATAATGTTGCACTAATCTATTGTCCCAAATTGCGACCATACCAGGCTCCCATTCTACTCTCGCAGTAAAAATTGGTTTAGTTACAAATCCATAAATATACTCTAACAAGGATGTGCTCTCGTCGATACTCCAATTCTCGAAATGATTTGTAAAATCTCCATTAACATAAAAACATGGCTTACCAGTAACCAGATGTTTATTATGACTGGGTGAAGTACAGGATCGCGAAAAGCGTCTGGGTTATTTTCCAATGCCACATTGCTATCGAGAAAGCTGCTGTCTGAATGCCAAGCACTTAAACCGCATAGCATTTTTTGCAATCCAGGAGACATCGCACGATAGGCGGCAGCCATTGAAGCAAAATTTGTATCCCCCCATAGGGCGGTACCTGCCGAGCGCTAACGATTGAAGACATCGCCGGAGCCTAGTCTTAAGAGTGGTCCGCGTGCCAAGTCCCACCAATGACTTCGCTTTGATTCGCTGAAGTGCGGAATTCTGCTATTAGCGGATAATCTAAAACGGGCGCAAAGAAACGATTAACATCTATCTCACCGAAAAATTCAGCAAGCCTGATGTGATCCTTGGGAGTTAAGTTTTGACCTGGCATTTATATAACACCATTTGCAAAAAGAGCCGACCAGTTTTTCTAAATCAGAATTAGTAGCACTCGAAAGTGACACTCCACTCAGACGCGCACCGCAATGCCCCGCCATTCTTTCTGTAACCCACGCACTCATTATCAACCTTTTTATACCCAACATAAGACAAATTCCATAACGTTTATAAAGACCTTAAAAAGGTGGAAAAGACTAGTTTCCTAAGTCAAGAATTAACTTGGAAAATATTCTTTCATCACGATAATCTTCAGTCGTGGCGAAAAAAGGACTTTATAAATGGGAACCGATCAACCATTCAGTCAGACTGATCTTACCTGGGATTATAGCGATCCAGTAAATGGACCAACCATTCCAGCTCCGTTTTTCTACGACCCTTCCATCTTTGCTGAGGAAAAAGAACGGATTTTCATGAAATGTTGGCACTTAGTCGGTCACGTTAACGAATTTAATGAGCCCGGCAAATACATTGTACAGGATATTTTTGAACAGAGCATCGTCGTAACCACCGATAAATCGGGTGATATTCATGCTTGGCATAACGTATGCCGCCACAGGGGCAACCGATTGATGACTGAGCGCCGCGGCGTGGTTGGAGGTGTTCTACGCTGTAAATATCATTCCTGGTGTTACAATTTGGATGGCGCACTACGTGCAGCGCCTCGCACTGAGCATCTGAGCAATTTTTCTAAGGAAGACCATAGCCTGAAGAAAGTTAGGTTAGAAATTTTTGCTGGCTGGGTATATATAACGCTCGATAATGATGCCCAGCCAATATCTGAATTGGCCGCGGATTCAGAAAAAATTTTGCACCGTTTCCTGCCCGATATGGATAACGTGGAGCTACTTGAGGAAACAGACTTTATTGTTGACGCAAACTGGAAGGTGATCCAAGAGAATTCCATCGAGGGTTATCACTTTGACCTAAGCGGGCCTGTTCACAAGGATCTTGCCGCATTAATTGATTTTAAAGATTACAGACTTACAGCTTTTGACAAGTGGTGGACCTATACTGGACCTCCCAATACTGAAGTTTCGCACGCTTATGGTAAACCTCTTGAAGGCGCAACATGGCAAACTGACTGGTTTTTCAATCTCGGCTTATGGCCGAATACTACATTTTATTCATTTCCTTACACGGATATGATTGGCACCTTCATTATGATTCCGCTAGCGCCGGAAAAGTCTTTACTTCGGTTTGGTTATTATGTGCCAAAGGGTCGCGAAGTGCCAGATGTTACTAAGGCAGCAATTGCGTGGATGAACACACAGCTTGGCCCAGAGGATATCGAGCTGAATGTAACAAACCAAAAAGGCCTCCACTCCTTCGGCTTTGGATCCGGCCGCTATTTAATCGATGAAAATCTTCCAAACCAGAGTGAACACTTAGTCTTTCACTTCCATAAACTCTGTTATCAGGCAATTAGAGAATGATATCTCGATGGTAGGAGTGTCTGATAATAATTGGCGGCCCGTAGGTTCTGATTTGTTGAGTTGCGTAGCTGAATGGTATCACTTCGGTAAAAAATTATCTTAGATCGGGTTACCAGGTTGCGTCGCCGGTCATAAGAATGTCTTCACCAGTAATTGCTCTAGGTGCATCTAATGCATGCCAAATAATCTGCTTTGCTATTTCTTCGGGTGAAATTATCCTCTCTTGCGAATTGCTGGCTTTTACCTCTTCGTAAATTGAAAGTGCACTTTTAGAATAGATTTTGGCTTAACGCTCCATGCTCGCTGCCATCATCGGAGTATCAACCCAAGAAGGACTTATACTATTCGCAAGAATTCCAACTTTCGCACCCTATAGTGCCGTAACGCGGGTAAGTCCGAGCAAACCTGCCTTTGAGGCGCAATAAGCAGCATAGTTTTCCGCTCCTTTGTGTGAAGCAGTCGAAGCTATGTTTATTATCCTTCCTCGACCTGCTTTAAGCATTTGAGTCCAAACCGCACGGGTTACTACAAAGGGCCTTGTAAGATTACTACCAAGAGTACTATTCCAAATTTCCTAATCATGTGAGGAAATAGGCTGATGACTATAAATTCCAGCGGCATTCACAAGAATACTTATTGGACCTAATTCATGGTCAATTGTACTTACTGTGCGATCAACGCTGGAAGGGTTCTGTAAATCTAGCTGACGAATCAGACGATGTATTTGTGTTTTAGATGCGACCGCTTCGATACGATCTTGAGCATTCTTAGCACGCGAAGTTTTAGCTCTTCTAGATGCAACGCATACTGCGACACTTCGTTCCAACATTTTAATTGCTGCTGCGAGACCAATTCCGGAAAGGTCGCCCCTAGTAAATGCTACTTGTCTGGCGGCTTTCACGATCAAATCATGATTAATCTAAAATAACCTCTGTAAATGATGTCACTGAAATAATAAACTTATCTAGCCCCTTATCCACGATACCAGTGACTGAGTGTCTTAGCCCTCTAAAACTATGCCATTATTTGACTGTCATAGGAGTAATATGGGATGGCTCGGAGGCGTTATTCTGATTAGAGGAAACCCGCTTAAATTTACTGATCCAATCCTGTTTTGTGCCAATAAGTTTCTTATAGAATTCTCAAAGCCTCTTACCAACACATTCTTAACGCAATGCGTAATTAGGCTTGGACTAATTTACTGCACCTTGGCGATTTTAGTTTTTAAATTTCTTGAATATAAAATGTCATCTGGATTTTGGTGGATGAATGGTATTGTTTTCGCCCTGTCAGCTGCAAAGGCGTCAGCATTGTGCCTCTCAATACTTGTTGCATTTTTTTTTAGTCTTTTTTACTGGATCGAGTGTTAAGTGAAATTTGTTTTTCAATCGGAGCTATCGTCAACAACCCGCCTTTATAGCCTGTGCTATCTGTCTTTGGCTCCACTAGCTGCAGCATTACTTACTTCAGAAATTTTTCAGCATTTCTTGTATCATCCTCTCGCAGGATATCAGACCTAAACCCAGCCCTTGGCCCGCGGCCCGTGAACCGCCCACCAGTTTTTGCTCAATTCTGATTGAGCCTTAGTCCTGCTCCGCGAGCCGTGGCTCACGGGCACCTGTCGTTTTTTTTCTCGCAGATTGAAGTGCAGGTAAGGTTGCGGGTAAGGTTTTGATAGTTGACCTGCACTACCGTTATGCTAACCTACTGATATAATTGGGAACCGTCACAAATTGGCGCTTGGGACGGGCATCGAACCCCATCCCCGGTGCGCCATTTTCCAAGTTCCACGGTCCGCGGACCACGATCAAAGTGACTGTTTCTAGTGTCATAGGGTAATTAAAAAAGCTCTCAATATAGTTCAAAGAAGGTGATTGATGTTACCGTCGAAACACTTGACTGCCGAGGAAATGCATACTTTACCTGCAGTTCTCAACGCGCTGAAGAACCCCCGATCTGCCCGTAGCGTTTTAAACTATATGTGTGCCTGCGACACTGCTGATCCTGAAAGTCGCATGCTGTTAAGTACGGAAGAATTTGTAGATCCTCTTTTAAACATTTGGTTTGCAAGCGGTAAGTCATTAGACGAGCTGTGTCAGCCTTTTGCAGAAGTAGTTCGAGAACTCAAGGCTACTCCGCCAACCTTGATTGGAGAGGAATGGGACACGGTTGAGGGAAAGGTGGCGAAAGTATTATTGGCTGACCAACTATCACGCTCCTGTTTTCGCGGCACACCAGAAGCATTTTCTTTTGATTCACTTGGCAGGCAGTTAGTACGCGAACTCGTGAAAGAAGATGCAATTCAAGCAACATTAGAACTGCCCGCAGCACTACTCTATTTACTTCCGTGGGCTTTGGCACATTCTGAAGACTTAAGCGATTTGGAACGCGCTTGTGAGATTATTGATATTGCTATCTCAGCCTATCCTAACTTTAATTTGTTTGATGGCCGTAACAAACAGGCAGTACGACAGCACCGCGAAGTTCTAGAAAAGTTTGGGAGGTACCCGCAAAGAAATGCTGAATTTGGGCGAGCGAACACTGAAGAAGAGCACCTTTGGCTAAGCGATAAGGAAAACTTGCCTATCTGGGCTGGTGGAAACCTTTCAATCGACGAAAAAATCAAATAGCGGATTGTCTATCCAAAAATAAACGTGAATTCATTATGAACGCTAATCATACTTATTTATCTTTTCCATCCATTTGGACTTAATTTGCAAATCATGGCCCTTTCCATAGGCTTGCCCTACCCCAACTG
>CACPHA010000008.1 GCA_902633655.1 Paracoccaceae bacterium | reverse complement strand
AAGCTGAACTTACTGCTTGTGGTGCAGAATTCAAAAAGCTTTCCGAAGCTGAAATGATCGAAGAAGTATCGTCCGCATTAGCTGATGAAAAAGCAGTTGGCTGGATGCAAGGACGAATGGAGTTTGGTCCAAGAGCATTAGGAGGACGAAGTATAATTGCAGATCCGCGTTCGCCAATGATGCAGAAGCAACTCAACCTGAAAGTAAAATATAGTGAAAGCTTTCGCCCATTTGCTCCAAGTGTCTTAAGAGAAGATGTAGGGGAATGGTTTGAGCATGATACAGATAGTCCATACATGCTTCTAGTTTCAGACGTCCAAAGCGATAAACGTCGTACAATGACTGAAAAAGAAGAGGCACTGTTTGGTATTGATAAACTAAATGTGCCGCGTTCTTCTGTACCAGCAATTACACACGTTGACTACTCTGCACGAATACAGACTGTTCATGCTGATACTAACCCTAAGTACCATGCTGTTATTTCTAAATTTAAAGAAAAGACTGGCTGTCCACTTGTTGTTAACACTTCTTTCAACGTGCGTGGCGAACCAATAATTTGCACACCAAAAGATGCATTTAAGTGCTTCATGGGTACTGAAATGGATGTCTTGGCGGTAGGTAACTACGTGCTTTACAAAGAGCAGCAAGACGAAGCACTTAAAGAGAATTATGAGGAACTTTATGAGTTGGATTAATTTCAAAAACCTCACATTTCTAAGTCTTGTAATTGTTCATACAATTATTTTATTGCTCAGTTACTTAAAGCAACCGGACAACAAAGATGTAATTTTGGCTACACTTTCAACAGCACTTTTACTAAGCCCTATCATTGCTAATGTTATTCTTGGAAAAGTGAAAACATTGGCAGTTAATAGTGCCCTCATACTCGTTTTTTTACTGCTTATAGAAGGTCTATTTGCATTAAGAATAATTCAGCACCCAGTTATATCGAATTGGAAGCTTACTAATTCAAAAAATATCGAATCGGTCGACTTTTTACAAGAAGCACCATTTGTAAAATTTAAGCCTAACGTAAACGTAAGATCCCAAGGATTTAGGGGTAATGACTTTACGTATGAATGGCAAACCGATGCCTTAGGTTTCAAAAATATTAAGCACTCCGATCTTTCAGACATACACTTTGATTATATAGCTCTAGGAGACTCATTTACGGAAGGAATGGGAGTCTTAATTGATAATATGTGGACCTCCAAGGTCAGTCAGAAGACAAATGTAAAAATGTATAACGCAGCAATACAAGGCTACTCCGCTAGCCAAATGAAGGCAACTTATCTAAACCTTAAAGATAGGCTCAGCCACGATGGAATCATAATTGGTTCATTACCAACAATTTTTACTCGAGAAAAAATATTTGATAGTTTTGAAAATGCTAAATTAGGAACTGGTGGTATAAGATCGATTGCAGAAGGATCCAACTATGCAGAAAACTCGTTCTTGACTGGTTTAATTAGAGCACTTGTGAGAGTTATTAAGCAGAAAAATCTTCCTAACACTAAAGACAATAGAAGTTACATTCACGAGATTCCAGATAGCTATCCAGACCAAGTTTCACTAACAGGAGACGTAAATTGGCAAAAGTATGTCCAGAACTTGTCTGAGTTAAGTAACTTAGCTCTTTCAAACGGTAAAGAAGTAATTCTTATACAATACCCACATCGTCACGAAATATATTTCAACGCGGAGGAGCTGGGTGTAGATGATATAAAAGAAATTGATTACCACATAGAGTTAGACTTACTTAAAAAGTCTCTTCCTAAAAAAGTAAAGATATTAGACATGTTTCCATACTTGAAAGAAATATGGAGCACAGATAAGCGTAACATTTACTTCATTAAAGATGGGCACATGAACGAAAGAGGACAAGAATTGATATCAGCTTTTATTGTTAATAATATTGATATACCTTGATGACTAATCTTTGGATGCCAGCCTTTGAACTCTGAAAGCACAATGCTTTTAGCTAATAAGGAGGCTGTTATGACTGTACTTGATACACTGATTTTCGTTGCTTTTAATCCACTTCAAAACAACAACCCTATCGCTGTTCGTCGTCGCAAGCTGATTGCAAAGATTGATGAGCAAATCCATCTTGCAACTGACAAAGACTACACGCCAATGCAGCACAAGTGGATTACTGATGACGAAGGTAAGCAAACCAAAGTTGAAGCGGCCAACCGTGTTAAGCGTTGGTGGACTTCTAGTGTTGATGGAAAGATAAACCTAGTGGTGCGTTATGGAAGTAAGCCATTAGAGTTTGCTAAGGGTAAGAATGCTATTGAACTAGCAAGCGAAGCTGAGGTGGCTGATACACTGCGTAAGTTGCGAGAGGCTGCTGAACTAGGCGAGTTAGACGCACTGATTGAGCAACAAGCGCAGTTTGCCAGACGTTTGACACTGAAGATCAAGTGAACAAACGAACAGAAGAACGTGTATAATTCTGCACGTTCTTCATCGTACAGTGTGCAAGTGTATATAGCGTAAATTATTGAAAAGAAATAGAAAATTTGAAAAAGTGTTAGAAACTTTCTAACCACTTGACAACATTAGCTAAAAAATTGATTTTAAAATCAATAGATTTCAGTTATCCAAAACTAACTTATGTTTTTTACAAATGTATAGGCAACCAGTGTCATATTTCGGTATTGCTCATCGTCACATTTGTCAAAATATGCTGTATCGTTAATTTCATTAAAATCTTCAAACAAAGTATTGTAACCCAAATTTTGCATACAATCAGTCAACGAGTCTTTCCCAAAAAGATTTACGATTGTAGATCCACAAAACCCTAAAGGTGTTGTAACATTTTGAACAGCAAAAGCATCAATATTTACATTTTCACAGCGAGGATGACATGTGATGGTTACTACTAATGGCTGTGTTTGCTCAAGCAAATTTGTTAAAAATTCTTTGTAATTGGCTATGTACTGAAGAACAGAGGATATATTCAAAATAGTAGCAACATTTTTTGATTTAAATCTATCACTGATACTCCTCATATCAGCATTTTCTTGTTCAAAAAATTTCATATTTGTTGAATCTGAAAAAAAATCTGCCCCTAATTTAATCAGTTCAGGGCTATCAATAACACTCACTTCTAATTTAAATTCTTCATTCAAAAATGATTTAAATAATTGGGCGGGAAGTGTGCCGCAACCACCTCCAAAATCAATAATATGGAATTTTTTGTATCCGTTTACTTTATTTAATATTCTACATGACTTAATAACGGATTGCTGATGTATATGCGGTTTTAAAGTATTCGCATTATTGAGTTTATCACCGTCATACAAAATCCAGTTTGGGGAGTCCCATAAATTTTCATATGTCTCATTAAAATCAGAGTATTTATAAGTAATTTTTGCCGAATACTCTGGCGGGATATTATAAATATATTTATTAATTTTTTGACGAATACGATTGATGTTATTTTGTAAAATTGGTGGAATGCACGACTTTATAAATTTTTTCATTGTGTAAAGTTGTCCTATTATTTCCTTAAGGGTATTGTACAAAATTTCAAAAAGTAGCTGCTATGTGACTATTGAAAAGCAATAGAAACGTTGAGAAATGTTAGTAACCTTATAACCACTTCTCAACTCTATTATAAACACACTTTCATATCTAATTGTTTAAGTGCTTTGCCTCTAATATCGCCTTTTATCAGTTTGTGTTCGGCAATAAGTTTCTTCGCTGTAGCAACGGCACTCTGCCTATGGTCTTTTTAGTGCTTGTCTCTTTTCTAACAAGTATTTTAGCAAGTTTAATCTCTTGTACATTGCCACCACCTTCTACTTCTATGCTTACATCCAACCATTTTAGTTGTCTTTGCTCACCACTTCTAACTCCACTATTCGCCGCAAATAGTATCCAAAGTCGTACAAATTACCTTTCTAAATAATGATCATCCGTTAAATGATTTTTTTTCTTTGCTACGTAACTACGCATTGCTTTATAGAAACTTGTCTAGCTTAGAAACTGAAGACTTAGTTACTGGCGCTTTGCCTCTACCAATGTCATGCATGGTACAGAATTGACGCTTACTCAGCAGCAGGTAATTGAATAGTGTACAGTTAACTTAGCGAGCTTTTACCTACATTGAAGAGGAAAGTTTGCAGACGCTAATCTTTCCTTAAAAAATCATAAGAACAGTTAATTTATTTTAAAAATATGATAGACATCAGTGATTACTACTGTTTCAATAGTTACATTTGCTTGTTTACACAGTTCTCTTAAATAAAGTTCATTTCGGAACACTCCATGCATTCGTGCCCTTCCCAAAGTGGCCAGTAACTTACCACGGACTGACCTAGCAATTCCAATAGCTGAAAACTTCTGAAACTTTATCGAAGCCATTAGCAACGAAGTACCCTGTAACTTACAATATTCAAATATCCTAGTAAGATCTTCGTCATCAAGGGCGGAATCAACACCCCACATCATCAACAAATCACAACCTTGCAACTGTTGAAAATTATGAGTTTTTACATCTAAAGTATCTAGTCTTGAATTTTCCATAGGCGGACATTTAGAGTGTATTTTGATCGAGTTTATGTCGTAGTCCGTGAGTATGAACCGTAAATCTGGATTTAATTTATCAATAACCCATGCTTGACTAAATGGAACCCCTCCAATGTCACCAATGGTGGTGTATCTCGAGAAGTCGAAATTATCATTAAGACTTGCCGCTGCTGAAATTTTATGAGAATCTGTAGAGCCAAAGATCAATCTTAAATAATTTTTTATAGAGGGCGTACTATAAAAATCCCAAGAAATTTTTCTTGTATCATTCCATTCATTATGTTTGTAAACACCCTTACCCAGCCTGATGGTTTTTTTATCAAATGTGTAGCTAAAACTACTATTAATAAATTTAAAAAAATAACCAAAACGGTTCATTTTTCATCTATACCTTTTTCCAATTTTCTTTTCAGTATTCCAGCAGTAAAGTCAAACTCTTTACACAAACGCTTTAATTCTTTCGGTACGTTACCGCGTTCGTTCTTCTTAGCTGCAACCATCTGTTGCTGGATTGCTACCATTTAAGCATTCAACTCGTCATACCATTATCAAAGCAAATGAAAACTCGCTCTTCGCAAAGTTCGCCCCAACTGTACCTCAATATCTGATACTATTCATTTTTAATCAGTATATCTATCTATTTTCTCTTGATTAAGATACTTAACAATTCCTATTAAAAATGCTAAATTTACCATTATAAAACTATAACATAAAGCGCCAGCCCTCCCAAGGGATATTACCCTATGGAAAGCTGCGACACAAAAGCAAGATAAAAAAAGCAAGAGAATTACTTCGCTTATTACGTATTTTGGGGTAGCCAAGCTACTTATTAATAATAAAATCAGAAAGATAGGGCTTAACCATCTTACTATTTTATGAACAAATATCGACAGACAAAGATTAAATCGAAAGTTTTTCAAGAATTCCAATAAATATGGGATAGTGCCATCAAGATTCCTAACCGTCATTCTAATTCTTGCCTTAAATTCCTGTTCGAAGTTATCTGCAAATTTATCATAGGCAATAGCATTTTCTGCAAACACGAACTTTTGGTTCTGACTAACTACTTGCAACGGCAACTCGCAGTCTTCACCAATATTGCTCCGCCAAGGCGATATGCAACGCCTCCTGACTGCCATACAAGCTCCTGCACCAGTCGAGAGGAGACCTAAAGAAGATTCAGCCTTTCTTGAGACCGTTTCAAAATACCAATGAAGACGTTGTGCAAGGTTTAACCCAGATTTAGAAACTTTTAGTTGAAGGTTCCCAGTAACTCCACCAATATCGGGATCATCAAACACTTTTATAATTTCTTCCAAGAAGTTTTCTTTAAATACAGTATTCACATCAGTAAATACAACGATACCATCTGTAATCTCCTCAAGCGCTTGCAACTGAGCACTGGTTTTCCCAGGTTTCTCTTTGCACTTAATTAGTCGAACAATATCGGCTCCATAATTCTCAACCAAATCTTCAGTCTGATCTGTAGATCCGTCCGAAGCTACAAACAAATTAAGATTAGATTGGTTAGTTTTAGTAAACACGTGCAAAATATTATCTAGCCGAGCCTTAATATTTTTTTCTCCATTGTGAACGGTAATTAGGACATTTATTGGAGTCCCGTCGGCGGATTTAAACGTAAGCGCTTTTCCTGGCTGTAAGTTCGCAATTGCCCATACAAACAATGGGTATAAAATATAAGATGCCACAATAATAAAGATCAGCGCGGTTGATAAATAAATCAATTAAGCAGTGCCTTCCTTAATTTTTTGTAACTTTCGTAACCAACACACCTTGGGCAACTATCATCAACACATGGCCGGTGATGAAACGACCCAGCGACTGATAAACACCAAAGATGGCAAAAGCAACCATCCCATATGCTATTGAAATAATCAAACTCAGAAGAATTACCGGGTTTGCAATAAGCTTTAGGCTCTCGCCCTAGAGAAAAAGTGCAAATATAAAACAGCTGAAAAACACCAGAACATCAGTCACCACTTGTAATAAAACTATGGAATTTCGGTTCAACTTTAAAGCTAGGTTGAGTCGCCTCGAAACAAATTTCATACGACCCTGCTCTTCTGTGGCCCCGTTATCTCGTAAATGCGCTTGATAATATTGACAAACAGGATGAAGATACTAGATGTGCAATGTTAGAAATGGTGGTTTTGCATAAAACAGCATTGATAAAAAGAAAATATTTTCGAGATTTAGATGGGTTTTTGAATTAACTTCCCTCATTCTAACAGGTGTTTTTTATGAACGAACTGAAGCGAATTCGAGAAATATATAAAGCTCGGGATCTTGGTGGAAAACGTAATTTGTACGCGTGGCACCACCCTTATGAACATTACTTTGATGCTATGAAACAGCGAATGATCTCCGTTGCTTTGCATTCTGCATATGGTGCTTCGATAGCTGAATTGGAAGTATTGGACGTTGGATGTGGTACGGGTGATTTCTTACGTACTTTAATATCTTGGGGGGGCGACCCTAAAAACCTAGTAGGCACAGATTTTTTAGCAGATAGATTGGAGCAAGCCAGAGCCATGTCACCGGCTGAGATAAAGTGGCATTTGGGTGAAATTACTTCTGAAATTGAAGGTGCGTTTGATTTGGTTAGCGCGCACACCGTTTTTAGTTCGATTCTTGATGATGATGTTAGGAAATCACTGGCTTTGGATATGTGGGATAAAATAAAACCCAATGGATGGTTAATGGTTTTCGATTTCAGATATAACAGCCCATATAATGATAATGTTCGTAAGGTTTCTAGGCAAGATCTTAATAAGTTGTGGCCACATTCAAAAGAACAATTTATTCAAACTGGACTTTTAGCTCCCCCTTTATCGCGAAGAATAATTAAGAATAATTTTTGGTTCGCTGAATTACTTACAGCATTGTTTCCTTTTACCCGTACTCACTTTATTTATATGGCAAGAAAATGAATAATTCTTTTTTACCGTTTGCTTTGCCTGAAATAGGTCCAGAAGAAACAGCAGAAGTAGTAAATACTTTGGAGACTGGTTGGCTGACTACGGGCCCTAAAACAAAAAATTTCGAGGAAAATTTCTCAAACTTTATAGGAGCGAAACATGCCCTTGCTGTTAATTCTGCCACTGCAGGATTGCACTTAGCTTTAGAAGCTATTGGAATTAAGGAAGGCGATAAAGTAATAACTACGCCTTATACTTTTACCACAACAGCTGAAGTAATACGATACCTTGGGGCTGATCCTATTTTTGTTGATATAGATGCAAAAACCTTTAATCTAGATATGGAAAAGCTGAAATCACAGTGCAATAGTGATTTCGCAAAGGCAATTATTCCGGTTCACTTTGCTGGTCAGGCATGCGACATGGATAAAATATTATCTATTTCTAAACAGAAAAATATGAATGTCATTGAAGATGCAGCACACGCATTGCCAACAACTTACAAAGGAAAGATGATTGGTAAGATGGGTGATCTTACAGTATATAGTTTTTATGTTACAAAAACTATTACCACTGGAGAGGGGGGAATGGTGGTAACG
Organism: Paracoccaceae bacterium; assembly: GCA_902633655.1. Lineage (GTDB taxonomy): Bacteria > Pseudomonadota > Alphaproteobacteria > Rhodobacterales > Rhodobacteraceae > LFER01. The sequence goes on along the minus strand of CACPHA010000008.1, from coordinate 34,402 downwards.
AATAATGATAAATATGTTGATAGAATTAAAACAATGCGGCTACATGGTATAAGTAGAGACGTATTTGATCGCTATCGATCTTCAAAGCCTTCCTGGTATTATGAAGTTGTTGCGCCCGGTTATAAGTATAATATGACAGATATTGCCGCATCGATTGGTATTCACCAGTTAAAGAAGGCGAACTTATTTCAGGAGCGAAGAAAGTCAATAGCAGAAAAATATACTGAGGCATTTGATGGGCTACCTATAGTAACCCCGTATGTGGCCAGGCCTGACGATATTCACTCTTGGCATTTATATGTTATACAGTTGGAGCTTGATGATTTAACAATCACACGTGATAGATTTATTGAATTAATGGCTGATAAAAATATAGGGACAAGTGTTCATTTTATTCCGCTTCACATTCAGCCTTATTGGCGTGATAGGTATGGGTTTAAGCCAGAAGATTTCCCTGTAGCTTTTGAAGTTTATCAACGTGCGGTCAGTCTACCAATCTACCCTAAAATGACTGGCCAAGATGTAGAAAGAGTCGTTGATGCTGTAACAACTATTCTCGAAAAATACAGTAAATGATTGCAAAAAGATTATTTGATCTAGTTATTTCTATTCAATCAATAATAATATTTATTCCCATATTTTTTTTAATAATAATTTTTATTAAACTGGATAGCAATGGGCCAGTATTTTTTCGGCAAGTGCGTGTTGGAAAATATGGAAAGGAATTCCAGATTTTTAAATTCCGAACAATGATTGTCAACGCGGAAAAAAAAGGACTGCAAATTTCAACGAGCACTGATAGTAGAATTACTAAAATTGGCGTTGTTTTGCGTAAATATAAACTAGACGAGCTTCCACAGTTAATTAACGTTTTTTTGGGGCAAATGAGCCTAGTTGGCCCGAGACCTGAATTGCCCAAATATGTCGCACATTACCCTTCTGATATAAAAGACAAAGTCCTGTCGGTGCAACCAGGAATAACAGATCTTGCATCAATAGAATTTAGTAATGAAAATGAAATTCTAGAAAACCTTGATAATGTCGAAGAAGTATACATAGAGAATATTCTGCCAATTAAATTAAAATATTATTTAGATTATGTTGATAGGCACTCATTGGTAGAAGATTTAAAAATAATAGCGATGACAATTTTTAAAATAATTAGACACTAGCTCGCAATACGTTTTCTTTCTTTCTCATACCAGAAATATATGTGTAATCCCCCATTATTTGTTCTGGTCAACTTAAAAAGGACACTTTTATTTGAGAATTTGCAAAGTGCATTGGCGACATATCGCCGTTGCTTGAATGTTAAGCGCCCTTAAATCAGCACCTACTTCTGCGTATTGCCCTGTGGTACATTCCAAGGCAATAGCGCCTCTATTTGCATCGGACCAAAGTCTTCCGCAGGGCGTAACCATTCCTCCAAAAATGCCCACAAGCACGGCCTGACGGCACCGCCGCTCTGGGAGGATGTGACTAAATGGTTCCTCGATGGCCCTGACGCTGCGCCAGACCTGATGGTACGCGATGACCGCCTGCGCGCCGCTTTTAGATTAGAAGATGAGGCGCAGTTGGAGCGATGCCAACAAACCGAGCGCGGGCACCTGTTACGAATGCTTGAACGCGCCAGAGACGATTTAGGCAACTCTTTCAAACACACCGTAAACAGGGCGTTAAAAGACCCATTAGGTATTGATGCTCTCAAGCTGATGATCAAAAACTTTGACGATCCATTACAATCGGCGCTGCAAAAACCCTGCTCCGGAGCAATCCTGACAGGCCCGTTGGGCTTCGCAGAGATATGCACAATTTCAGGCGATATCGACGCAGCGCGGAAGGGCGGCGTCGCAAAGCCCTAGCTGCATGGATCTCACTCGCAAGCCAAAACAGAGAAAATCCCGAAACGAACCCAATTACAATCACAGGTTGAAATGACGCTCCCCTCGACTCAAACTCTCGATAACGTGAGCTCTCAAAAGGAAAACAGGGCGTATAAACTCCGGAATACCTCTCACCACTCGCGAGAGATTGGCTTTCCAAAAGCGATTTCTCTGATCCGTTGCGCAGTCCCTGGATCGATGTCCGCTGGCAGGCACTCGGGTGCAAAATATCCAAGCTCAGAAATTTCCGGGCTCGGCGACTTAATCGGCAATTCCCCTATCGCATCACATAGGTAAACCACCACATGATCGCGCCCACTGACGCAGCTGTTGAAAAAGATGCCATGCAGTTGAGCCTCGCCCGAGACGCATAGCCCTGTCTCCTGGGCAAGCTCATCGGCCAGAGCCACCTCAGCGGCCTGGCCGACCTCAATGCCACCGCCAGGGAAGTGCCAACCGGGCGTGTAAGTGTGCCGCACCAGTAAAAATTCACCGGTGGGCGACCGAACTACAGCCCTAACACCCAGTGTCATGCCCCGCTGGATCCTGAAATAAATGTGCAGAATTGCGCTAAACGATTTGGCCCAAAACGGCCCAAAAACTGATCTCCTCACCTTAGCTTTCCAAAATCTTTAGCGGATCTGTGAGTTTTAAATTGGCCTCAATCTCCAACCTGTTCCAAACAACATTCGACGGTTCGGCCTCGTTGTGCACGAAGTTCAGGGGCATTTCTTTTAAAATACTGCACACAGCTGAAACGTCATAGGCGCTGCACGCTTCGAATAGCAACGCTAACTGGTGGCTCAGGTCTGCCATCGGCATTGATCCCTCGGTAGCCTTAAATATTCTCATATGTTCAGTGGCCTGTGGGTCATCGGAAATCAGTAGCTCCTCATAAGTTTTTTCTCCCGTGCGCAGTCCCGTGAAACATATTGGAATGTATCCGGACTTAGGTAAAACTTCGTCTGTCTGATCCACCAAGTAAGGTTCCAGCCCATTCAACCTAATCATGTCTATAGCAAGGTCAACAATCCTAACCGGTTCACCCATATCGAGTACGAACACATCCCCACCCAAACTCATAGCACCGGCTTGTATGACGAGCTGAGAGGCTTCGCGTTTTGTCATAAAGTAACGCGTAATTTCGGGGTGAGTAACAGTTACAGGACCACCGACCTCAATCTGTTTTTGGAAGTGGGGGATCACGGAGCCTGAAGAACCAAGAACGTTCCCAAATCGAACTATGCAAAATTTGGTTTTTGTCGCCTCGCCTGCGTAGGCTTGACATATTAATTCTGCCACACGCTTACTGGCTCCCATTACATTTGTTGGACGGACAGCTTTATCAGTGGAAATTAGTGTGAAATTCTCCACACCAAGTTCTGCGGCAGTCCGAACCATTGTGAGCGTGCCGAGGACGTTGTTGTTTATGGCTTCAACAACATTCTGTTCAACCAGCGGCACGTGTTTATAAGCAGCGGCATGGTAGATGGTATTAACACCATGAGTTTTTATAGTTTTTGCCACAAGCTTTTCATCGCGCACTGACCCTATAACAGGCAAAATGGAAGTCTCACTTTTTAGAAGTTTGAGTGCTTTCAATAAATCGTCATTTATCTGAAAAAGTGCAAACTCGGAAACTTCAAACAAAATAATTTTTGAAGGGCGCTGAGCTAAGATTTGCTTACTAAGTTCGGCCCCAATTGAGCCACCAGCACCTGTTACCAACACGGATGCACCTGTCGTATTGCGTTGCAATAGGCCATCCATTGAAGCTACTGGATCCCTGCCAAGAAGCATCTCAGGTGTGACAGGACGAAGGTCAGATACTAAGGCCTCACCACTTAAGATATTGGACATAGTGGGTATAGTCTTAAGTTCGATGCCCTGGCCTTGAAATGCATCAACAATTTGTCGGCGACGCTGGCGACTAATGTTCGGTAAAGCTAAAAGTATCAGCTCTACTTCGTATTTTTTTAAGGCTTTCGTAAATGAACTAATGGGGTATACACTGCAGCCGCTGATGGTCATGCCCTGCATATCTGGGTCGTCGTCTATGAAAGCGACGGGCCGTATTTCGTTATTGTGGAATAATGTATTCTGGAGCTCTCTACCTGCCGCACCTGCTCCGTAGATCACAGCTGGCTTTCTACTTTTTTCATACGAATTTCGAAATAGCTGCCTGATCTGGAAGCGAATTACTCCAGTTATTAAAAATAATAGGAGTGCATAATTTAATGGAACCGTAAGTGGAATATTTACGTCCAAAATGACAAAAAACAACGCCAAGCAACAGGACGAAACCAATACACCTTTGGCAACTATCTTCATTACATGACCCGTGATGAAGCGCACCAGGGACTGATAAAGACCAAAGCTGGCAAAAGCGACTATCCCAGATACGATAGAAATAATCATACTCAAGAGAATTGCGGGGTTTGCGATAAGCTGTAGGCTCTCGCCCTGGAGTAAAAGTGCACATATAAAACTACTAGAAAACATCAGAACATCAGTCACAAGCTGTATTAAAACTTTAGATTTTCGGCTTAACTTCAAAAGTTGGTTAAGTTGCCTCGAAGCAAACCTCATACTCGGCGTCCTTTCATATAACTAGTGCTTATGATCTAAATTGGCTGGGATATCCATTCTCAATTGTATCAAGCTCATACTCCGATACTTCTCAATTCTTACCTGAAAGAAATTCATTTGAAAATCACATAATGATCAGGCTTTAATGTCTGAAAAACAACAGGTAACCGGCTGCCTGAAGCCTCACCACGCAAAATCAAAGCTGATAAAATTCGGTATGTTTCGCGGCTCAGTTACCCAGCTCCATCCATAAAAAACTTCATTGCGCATAACGACCAGGTACGTGTTAATTACAAATTTATTTAGTTTTTTGTTCTAAAATCTTTTTTGAAATTGCATCTCCAATAATGCTATATCCGATCTCGGATGGGTGCATTCCATGAGTGGCATATCTGTTAAAATCTGGGTCCCAGAGAAGGTTTTTAGTATCAACAAAGTGTTGGTTTTCTTTTTCTAAATAATTTTTTAAATTGGAATAGTATGTGGAGGCTGCAATGTTTGTGATCCAAACAGGGGGGTAGGGAACGTATACAAATATTGGAGTGCAGCCATATTCTTTGCAAAGCGATACGGCAGTATCAACTGCATATTTAGACCCAGGATCAATTAAACCTGTATTTGGGATATATTGTTTTAAGAGTGGTAAAAAGCCATCTAGGGACCAATGGCGTGAATTAATAAAGGTTAAGAAAAGTTTTTTATATTTATCTCGGATCAAATTATTTTGTTCCGTTTCCGAACTGATCTTTTTTTGCAATTTCCCAAAGAATACTGATGATTTTTTATTTAATCGTAGCGACGATCCTTCTTTGATCAAATAGTCATCAACTCTCTTAGCTTTGGAGTAATGGCTATAAAAAATATCACCATAGTAACCGCTCCGATCGTTCGGATGGAACACCGTTACGACAATTTTAGGTTGCACTTTAGGAATAAAAGCTTTTTGAATCGATGCGTACGAGCTGGGTCTATTGCCACCAGAAGCAAGTGCGGCAGTATTAAGCCCGCTACTTATCAGTTTAGCCGATATAGTGTATTCCCGTGCAACGCACCCTCCTGCAACAATTGAATCACCTACTATTATTACTTCAATTTTATCAGCATTATTCCAAAGTGAATCTTCATTTCGGTAACCCATGCGATCTAGTTTGTCTCTAATTAAGCCGCTACCTTCATCACAAATGTAAACGTTCCTGTGGGGCTGCGACCCCAGTGGCAAGAAATCAGCGTCTTTTACTAATTTTCTTAAAAACCTATGGTGAGTTATTCCTGCTGGGTAAAAGACAGGAGAATAACCTTCTTTTTTTGCATTTCTTACACCTTCTGCGAGATATTCGGGGTTTAATTCTTCAGCAGGAAGCTCGGTTTTCTGATCTGAATATTGCCATTTCAATAACCGATCGACACTGAAGCTTGCTAAAACTGCACTGAGATACAACACTGTTAGAAAAACAGTCGTATCAATAAAAAACCGCAATATAAATGGGATTTCGGACTTCATGTTAACACTATTTCTTTAAATAACTTGGCGGTGAATAACACTATCACCTCTTTCTACCAATAACTAAAAATAATCCCCCTTCACGACTGTTAGGACCAAATAAAAATGCGAGTTGAGAAACTATTTGAGAAAGCACGCTTCCTCTACTTTGTATCTTAAAAATATTCTTCATATTTACCTGTTCAGAGGTGCAGGTTGGTACGGAAGAAACGAACCCAATCCCATTAGCATCAAACCACTTCAAAATTTCGCTTAATGTATGTTTGGACTCGATGGGATGTAAGTATTGATCTTGGAACCACGCCTCTTTTTTTACTTTCGAGGTTTGAGATCTGATTATTGGGTCTAAAAAAAATATAACTTTTTTTGCAAACCAAAATGGGCGCATGCACCTAAAAATGAATTGCCTAAAATTTGTCCTCAATCTCCCAATTTTATTATATAAACCCACTATTATGATACCATCCTTTTTTAGCCATTTGGAAATTATCTCAAACCCTCCTTCCGGATCGTCTGTATGATGAAGTACGCCTGAACACCAAACAAAATCAAAAAACTCGTCTTCAAATGGGTCAGAAAATAGGTCACCTAAAACAAAATTACAATTTGGTAAGTTATATTTTCTGGTGAACGCTTCACCTAGTCGAAGTGAATCTAATGTTGCATCAAAGGCAATGACTTGATTATTGGTTCCATGTGACAACATTATGCTGAGTTGAGAAGTGCCACTCCCAACTTCAATAAGTTTTTTTCCCAATCCCAGCTGATCTTTAAGATTATATAAAAAAGTATTTTTATTTTTGTTATCAACTAAATCAACCAAACTTGCGTGATCATCAAAATTAGGAAAGGGGCTTTTTGCATAAAAACCCTGAACTTTTTCAGCCGTTTCAGAATGAGCCCCAACTTGTAAAATACTTGTTCCTGCGACTATCTTGGTTTTTATTTTTTTAAACAAAACAATTCTCCAATATTTAATCTAATGGCTGAATTGGATTGGTAGCTTTGGAAATTGATCATTTTTATAAAGTATACAATTTTCTATTACGATTATATCTAAACCAGTGGACATAAATAATTTATATGCATCTGATGGAGTGCAGACTATCGGCTCTCCTCTTACATTCATTGACGTATTCACTAAAATTGGACAACCAGTTATTTGATTGAAACTAGAAATAAGACTGTGAAACTTTGGATTCATTGTTTTTTGTATCGTTTGAACCCGAGCTGAATAATTAATATGAGTAACTGCTGGAATTTTTGACCTAAGTTGTTGAAGTTTTTGCTCAATTGTTAGCTCTTTTTGCTGCTTGCGAACCGCTAACCGCTTCACCTTCAAGACATTCCTAACGAACAGCATATACGGGCTTTCTCGATCAATCTCAAACCATTCATTCGCCATCTCACTCAATATCACTGGAGCAAACGGTCTAAAGCCTTCTCTGAACTTTATTGTTAAATTTAACTTTTTTTGCATTTCTGGATTTCTTGGATCAGCCAATATAGATCTATTTCCAAGTGCTCGGGCACCAAATTCCATCTTACCCTGAAACCAACCAACTATTTTTCCGTTTGCTAGTGCATCAGCTGTCAATTCGAATAGTTGTTCATCAGCATAAACCGAATAGGATGACCCAATGGCATCGAGAAACAGCGTGACTTCATCATTAGAAAATTTTGGTCCCAAATATTGAGATGGGAAGGCTTCTATCTTTTTGAGATTTCTTGGCTGATCTAATTGAATATGCCATGCGGCCAAAGCACACCCAATTGCTGCACCTGCGTCACCTGGACTTGGTTGAACCCATATATTTTCAAACGATCCATCATCAAGGATCTTGCCGTTAGCTACACAATTTAGCGCTACGCCTCCTGAAAGACATAAGTTTTTAATTTTATATTCTTTAGCCAAATTACGCGTCAGTAATAATAATACCTCTTCGGTCACCACTTGTATTGAGGCTGCTATATCCGCATGAAAGTCTTCAAATATATCACTCTGGCTGTCGCGCACAGACTGTTCAAACAGTTCGTCAAACAGTTTGTTAGTCATCTTGAGCCCAGTTACGAAATCGAAATAATCTAGATTCAGTCTGAAAGTACCATCAGATTTAATATCAATAAGGTGCTTCTTTATTTTATCAACAAATATGGGTTTGCCATAAGGCGCTAGCCCCATTAGTTTGTACTCACCTTCATTAACCTTAAAGCCAAGGTAATATGTGAAAGCAGAATACAGCAGTCCAAGGGAATGTGGAAATCTAATTTCTTTTTCTATTTTTAGACTTTTTCCATCCCCAATGGCCACGCTAGTGGTTGCCCATTCACCAACTGCATCAACTGTCAAAACTATAGCTTCGTCGAAGCAAGATGAATAAAAACTACCAGCCGCATGACTAAGATGATGCTCCGAAAATAGTATTTTTTTTACAGAAAATTTCTTATCAAACTGCAATAACCTTTTGTACAGAATTTTTTTTTGAAAAAGCTTCTTTTTCATCCAAACGGGAAAAGAAATTAAAAATGACTTAAACCCCCTTGGTGCATTTGATAAATAACTTGCTATTAATCTTTCAAATGTAACAAATGGCTTATCATAATAGATTACATAATCGACATCTCTGATTGATATATCTGCATATTTTAAAACAAATTCAATTGATTTACTTGGGAACTGTGGGTCATTTTTAATTCTGGAAAAACGCTCTTCTTGAGCCGCTGCTAGAACCTCACCATCACAAAGCAAAGCTGCTGCACTATCGTGATAAAATGCTGATATTCCTAATATATATATTTTCATTTCAAAATAATGAATAAATCAGCGGCGCCAGGGCACTGCCTTCTGCGAATATTAATAATCCACCAACAAGTAACCCCACAATTAATGGTGGAAGCATCCATATTTTTTTTCTTTTGATAATATAGTATAATATCTCTAGTAAAAAACCCACGTACAAACCCCAATTAAAATTGCTTGGTCATATCTTGTTCCACATTGGGAGGTTTTTGCCAATATGAGTCTGTGCCTGGTTCGCGATTTACATCTAAAAGATCAATACGGAATAATTTCAACAAAAACGCAGTAGGTATAATGCTAATTAAATAGATTAGTAAAATTAAAACTGGGTTAATTAATTTACTCATTAATTTACCTATTTGCATCCAAATTATCGAAATAGTGCTTAGCCATACAGGACGAATAATCGCAATTAACCCTGTTACCACAGAGCAAAACAGAAAAATTAAATTGTAATTAAAACTTTTATGGCTAAAAAAATCAGTATAGATAAACATAAACAAGAAGACTAACGAGAGGATTAGTCCTACTTGACGTTCTAAAAATAAAAAATCCCTGATCATAATTTTAATTTCTGCATATTCACCCCAAATACGTACTAGCAAACAGAGCCTTTAGCTCCCTGAACTTTTTAGACCCATATTCACGAGGTTTTCTAGTTTCATATCTATGCATAGTTTTAGCTATCGCACAATGCTTTCTACCATCTTCTGTGACTGGGCCTGTAGAATTGCCACCATGGAACATACAGACGCGTTTTCTGTTAAGTGCTGCTTTCCAACACTGCATTTGAGAGCGTTTTGATAATATCTGACAGCGGGAGCACGGATGCGTCCGCCTATTAACGAGACGTGAGATTCAAAAGTGTTTCGGTGCTACATGAACTTCCTCGCTGTTCCCGGACATTGGGGTACTTTACCCCTGTCCATAAAAGGGGCACTAAATGGGACAACATCGAAGAACATATACCGACGATTCCAAGGTAGGCGGCGTTGATCGGCTTTATGCACCTAGCGCAACTCAAGGCAGCGTAGCCAAGGAGCTTGGAATAACAGGCACGCAGCTTAAGTCGTGGCGGCTTGAGATTGAGGCGTTTGGCTCTGCCGAAGCGAAGCGGCGTCAGAAAGCTGATGCGGCAGAATTGGGTCGCCTTCGCAAAGACAATAAGCGTTTGGCTCCGGAAGTGGAGATTTTGCACAAAGCATCCGCTTTTTTCGCGACAAGGGCGGTGAAGCTATGATGAACAAGCGAGCTTTCATCACTGCCCGTAGCGCAATATGCGATTTCCCCATTATGTCGGCTCCTTGAGGCCTCCCGGGGTTGGTTCTATGGCTTTCGGGCCAGCCAACCTACTAGGGATCAGTGTCAAGCCGACCGAAAGGCTCGAGATGAGGAGCTGCTCCCCAAAATCAAAATCTTCTTCAAAGCCACTAAGAAGTGCTACGGGTCCGCGCGTATTCATATGGACTTACTGGCAGATGGATAGATTGTCTCTGAACGGCTTGTGGCCAGAATAATGAGAGAAAACAAAGTGTCTCCGCTTTTGCGTAGGCGTCAAAAGCCGGTAACTACCGACAGCAATCATAAACTGAAACCTTCACCAAATTTGCTGGAACAGAAGTTTCACTGCCAGACACCAAATACAGTCTGGTTGGCGGATATCACCTATATCGACATGGATGAGGGCTGACTTTACTTGGCTGGAATTAAAGATATTGCCTCGCCGGAAATTGTCGGATGGGCAATGGAGAATCACATGCGTGCGGAACTCTGCTGTGAGTCTCTCAAAATGGCATTGGGCCGCAGAGGGCCCGTTCCTGAGTTGATACATCACAGCGACAGGGGAAGTCAGTACGCTGGGGGGATATCGCAAACCGAGCAACAAAGGGGGCCTTACTCAATCCATGAGCCGAAAGGGCGAGTGCCTCGACAACGCGCCGATGGAGAGCTTCTTTGCTTCACTTAAAAAGGAGTTGGTGCACCGTCAGAAGTTCAGAACCCGCGCTTAGGCCATGGCTGCAATCTTCGAATACATCGAGGTCTTCTACAACCGACAACGCAGGCATTCTAGTATTGGCTACCAAACACCTTTGCAGGCTTTTGAAGATATGACTTGGAAAATGGCCGCGTAGGGTTAATAGTGAAACTGTCCGGAAAAAGGGACGAAGTTCACAGATATCTTTGATGTGCTGTGAGACTTGCCCGCGGGCAGCGGTGGAGAAATCCAGCTGGCTGACGCGATCAACATTCAAGCCCAGCGAGGCAAAGTGAACTCTGTGCCCTCAAGGGCCCTGCGCTTTGATTGCGGCTCGGTAGATGGATTTCTGGCGGAGATCTCTCAAGTCTCGAACCTTCGCCACAACTGAGATTACGGACAAGTTTTGAGCGCAAGTCAGGGGGGACATGCGCCCCTTAAGACCGGTGCTGCCTGACGCGCCGATACGCCAAGCCAAGGCCAAGTCCGATAAGCACGCCGAACGTATCTGCGACCCAGTCACTTAACTCTGCGCTGCGGTTGAAGGTGGGCTGTATCAGCTCAATTAAGCCGCCAAAGGCGCTCGCACCGATGAGGACGGGTATCAACCCAAACCGACCAGTGCGGGCCAGCGGGAAGGCGAGAGCCGCGAAGGCAATGAAGTGTATGAGCTTGTCGCTCCCCTCGGGCGCTGGGGGTGGCGCCTCAAGTGGCCAGAGCATCGCGGCGGTTAGGACGGTCGTCACGACCATGGTGAGGGATATGTCGAGATATTTGCGCATTCCCCAGCGTCTACCTCTGCGGCGCGCATGGCGCAAGCTTACCTATTGAAATTGGATATTCGTAGCCAACAGGAAACCCTTGAGTGAACAGAGACTTGGGGCTTCCGGTATGACAAATTTATGGCTAATGACCAATCACGCTATTTCAGAAATATTACAAGAGTAATCACGTTACTATTGCGCTCAGTTATTTTTCGTTTAGTTTAAAGTTACCTCGGGGTGCCAATAATGGGCTGAGATGACTATACGAACCCGTTGAACCTGAACCGACTAGCATCGGCGGAGGAAAGGTATTAGGCATTAGCTTAGCTCACTCCGTTAGAAAATTTTGGAGGATGAGAAATTAAACCTTTTATTTTTGCAGCAGGAATGTTGACAGCCGGTATGGCGTTTTCCGATACAGATGTTCTTACAGTCTATGCGCCTGATTATTTTGCTTCTGAATGGGGGCCAGGGCCGTCAATTGAGGCCGCCTTTGAAAAAGAGTGTGACTGTGATCTGCAGTTTGAGACAGGCGATGTCCTGGCACGGATCATTCTCGAAGGCTCTCGAACATATGCCGATGTAGTAATAGGTTTGAATACGGACGTTACCAAAAAGGCACGTGAAACTGATTTATTTGCTCCCCATGGGCAAGATTATTCTAAATTGACGTTACCTATTAATTGGACGGACGATGTCTTTTTGCCGTTCAATTATAGTCATACAGCGTTCATTTATAATGCAGAAAAACTTTCAAATGCACCTGCTTCATTTGAAGAACTCGTATCTTCCAAAGAGAAATTTTCGCTGGTAATCCAAGATCCACGAAGTTCCATTTCTGGATTAGCACTAATTCTTTGGATAAAGGCAGTTTACGGGGATCGTGCTGAGAGTGCATGGGAAAAACTGGCGCCTAAAATATTAACTGTTACTAGAGGTTGGTCGGAATCCTATGGCCTCTTCACGGAGGGTGAAGCGGATATGGTACTGTCGTATACCACTTCACCTGCATATCATATCGTTGCAGAAGGTGACCGTACTAAAAAAGCATTAATTTTCCCTGAAGGTCATTATTTAATGATGGAATTGGCTGCCAAGCTTGAGGGAACTGACAATCCGGAATTGGCAGATGACTTTCTGGCGTTTATTCTTACAGATACATTCCAGAATTTGATACCAACCGGCAACTGGTCGCTCCCAGCAGCCTTACCTAAGTCTGAATGGCCAAAAGACTTCAAGGAACTGCCATTACCAAGCAAGGTTCTCTTTTATTCAGAAGATGAAGCAGCTTCTCTAAGAGATGAGGCAATTGAGGAATGGCGCCGCGCTCTATCCAAATAACGGCATGCATTGCCGTTTCGGCATTTGTATTTTTGCCGATTATTTTTGTTTGGCGGGAGGCCACTCACTCGACCAGTTTCGGCTCGCCTGAATGGTCGGCATTAAGGTTCACTATCAAACAGGCATTTTTTTCGGCTTTTCTATCTGTAATTTTAGCGGTGCCTCTCGCTAGAGCTTTAGCTCGTACGGAGTTTCGAGGTCGTAATCTGGTCGTCATGTTATTAGGTGCACCGTTTATCTTACCTGTAATAGTCGCTGTTCTTGGATTAATTGCGGTTTTTGGTCAAAATGGTGTTTTGAACGGTATTTTGATGTTTTTGGGACTTGGAAAAATTTCAATCTACGGGTTTCAGGGAGTATTGCTTGCTCATGTCTTTTTCAATTTGCCTCTCGCTACGCGTATGTTGCTTTTCGGTTGGCAATCTCTACCCAATGAGCGTATTCGTCTTGGGCAAAGTCTTGGGTTTGGTGCGTGGCCGCGTTTTAGATTTATCGAATTTCCTATGTTATGCAAAATTGCGCCATCGGCGTTCGCCATTATTTTTGTTATTTGCCTGTCAAGTTTTGCTGTTGCTTTAACCTTGGGTGGAGGTCCTAAGAGTACAACGATTGAACTTGCTATTTATCAAGCTATCAGATTTGATTTTGATTTTGCAGCTGCGGCATTACTTGGGCTGATGCAATTAACTCTTTCGATGACGGCGGCACTGACTGCGCTAAGCTTTGCACAAAACGATGTGATGGGATTGGGCCTGGACAGACCTTTTGTTGCCGTATCTCGATGTTTGGGCGAAAGCATGTTAGATTTCGTAGTGATTTTATTTTTTGTAGGCTTTTTGTTCCTACCTCTCCTATTGCTTTTAGTTCAAGGCGCATCTGGTATCTGGGATCTGCCAGGGTCTGTTTGGAGTGCTGCATTAAGGTCTATTTTAATTGCGCTAGGAGCTACTGGAATATGTCTAGTAGTTGCTTTGCCATTGGCTACGCGAGTAGGAGAACTAGTCGCTACATTGGGCATTGCAGTCTCGCCACTGGTTTTAGGAACGGGCCTGTTTTTAATTGTAAGGCCATATGTAAATCCATTTGATATTGCAGTGATAGTCACACTCTGTGTAAATGCACTGATGAGTCTGCCGTTCGTTTTGCGCATCCTTAGGCCAGAAGTCGAAACTACTCAAAGGAATTTTGCAAATTTATCGGAGGCGCTGCGGCTGGGCCCATGGGCAAAATTGCGTTGGGTGCTCTTGCCTCGACTCAAGCGACCAATAGGTTTTGCAGCAGGCCTAACGGCAGCCTTGTCGATGGGTGACCTCGGCGTCATCGCCTTATTTGGGGTTGCTGAAAAAGCAACGCTACCCTTGAAGTTGTATCAACTCATGGGGTCGTACAGGATGGATGAGGCCGCTTCTGCTGCAATTCTCTTACTTTGCATCAGTGTTGGATTATTTTGGATTTTTGAAAAATGGGGCCAGTGGTATGCTTGAGATAAGTAATTTGATGGCAACAAACAGAGATTTTACTCTGCTTGTCGACCTTCCACCACTTGAACCGGCTATTTACGCCCTGATCGGACCCTCTGGTGGTGGCAAATCCACTCTGCTAGCACTTCTAGCCGGATTTCAGAAGCTTTCTTCCGGTCAAATCCTCTGGTCGAAACGGAATATTTCAAACGATCCTCCTGCGAAACGTCCCATCGCTATATTGTTTCAAGAAAATAATCTTTTTCCGCATTTAAGCGTTGAACGAAATGTGGCATTAGCATTGACAACTCAAAAAAATTTGAGTCCGCAACAGAAACAAACCATTAACAATGCGTTAGATCGAGTAGGGCTGGCAAAGCATGCCGCGAAAAAACCATCTGCACTTTCCGGTGGGCAACAAAGCCGAGCAGCCCTTGCCCGTGTCTTATTACAAGATAAGCCAATCCTTTTATTGGATGAACCATTTTCCGCTTTAGGACCAGCACTAAAGCAAGATATGCTCGATTTAGTCTCAGAGATTGCAGCGGAGAAGCAAACAACTGTGATAATGGTTACACATGATGTATTAGATGCTAAGCGCATCGCTATCAAAACGATATTTATGCATACAGGTTTTGTCGAGCCACCAAAAGAAACTGCTGCCTTATTTAGTAGTCCATCAGAACTTCTTTCCGCTTATCTTGGAAAAACTTAAGTCTTAGAAAATATTTGCCTTCCTTTTTTTTGGTGAACTGGGTCAAAGTAAATGGAGTAGCCGACATTTTTAAATGAGTTTTATTATGCGGAAAAAAAGACGATTTCTACAATGTAATGTCTTTTCGAATTTGCCGACTAAGGGCAATGGACTGGCCGTTGTAAATGACGCAGATGATCTCACAAACGAGCAAATGCAAGCGTTTGCTGCTTGGACAAATTTGTCTGAGACCACATTTATTCTTGAACCCATAGATTCGCGTGCGGATTATGCGCTTCGAATTTTTACACCTCAATGTGAGATGCCATTTGCAGGTCACCCTACGATTGGAAGCTGTGTGGCATGGTCGCACTGGGAAGAAATGTCTAAAGGCAAAAATAAGATTGTTCAAGAATGCGAAATTGGGCTTGTCGAAATACACCAAAGGGGTTCCATAACTGCATTTGTTGCGCCTGCGACTGAGATTTCCCAAATGCCGTCAAATAAATTAAAGGCACTCTGTAGAAATTTATCAATTCCTGAGAAAAAAGTAATTAGTGCCGCGATTTTGAGGAATGGTCCAACTTTCCACGTTTTGGAACTCGCTGATGCAAGCTCGGTTTTAAAGCTGGAAATTCCAAGACCTGTCGAAGAAATTGGCTTTATAGGTCTATTTGGTAGATGTTTTGATAAATCTGATACTGATTATGAAATTCGAATGCTAGATTCGAGAAACGCAATAGAGGATCCGATTACCGGCTCGTTGAATGCCGCCCTTGCGAAATGGCTTTACCTTCAAGGCCGACTTCCTGAAAGTCTTGTTATGGCGCAGGGTCAGAAAATTGGTCGGGACGGGCGCGTCTATATTACTATTTTGGATCAGACTAAGGGAGATATTCTAATCGGTGGAGAAACGCAAATTCTTATAGAAGGGTCAGTTTTGCTTTAAATACCGTCCAGTTATGCATTGCCAGCGAAACGTACCTTCCACGCTGCACATTCGTCATCAGTTATTTTCCTAAAAGTTACATCAGGCACGGTAAAATCCTGTCCTGGTGACATACATGTTAACGCACTTTCTAAATCCTTTGGCCAGCAGGCGTCCCGCGTCTGCATAGCATTCATTAATGCAGAGGATGCGTCTGGTATAAAGGGTGAAGAAATGACAGCATAAAACCGGATCAAGTTCAAAGCTAATCTAATCTGTGCGGCAGCCTGTTTTGGATTGTCCTTAAATGTTATCCATGGAGCGACTGCCTGCAGGTATTCATTCCCAGCTACCCATATGGCACGGAGTTCGGCTGCTGCTTTGCGAATCTCCATCGCCTCCATAAGGGTTTCATACGTTCGTAAGCGCTTAGTGAGGTCTTTTATTAGCAACGCTTCTTGTTCCGCCCAGTGGCCACCAGCTGGAATAGTTTCACCAAATTTTGAACGGCAGAACTTGGTTACACGGCTCACAAAGTTCCCGAGTACATCAGCAAGATCTTTATTTGTATTGGTTTGGAAAAGCTCCCAAGTGAATTCAGCATCTGAGCTTTCTGGCGCATTGCTGAGTAACCACCAGCGCCAGTAGTCTGCCGGCAGCAGTTCCAATGCCTGATCCATAAATACGCCGCGGCCGCGCGAGGTGCTGAACTGTCCGCCATCGTAATTGAGGTAGTTGAAGGATTTTATATAATCGACGAGTTTCCATGGCTCACCCGATCCCAAGATCGTAACTGGGAACGAAAGGGTATGAAAAGGTACATTATCCTTTCCCATGAATTGGGTATAGATGACATCATCAGCACCTTTATCGGTACGCCACCAGCTTTCCCAATCGTTACCCTTGCCTGCATCCTGCCATTCTTGCGCTGCGGCGATATACTCAATTGGTGCATCAAACCAAACATAGAACACTTTGGTCTCCATGCCGGGCCAAGGGTTAGCTCCTTTTTTAACAGGAATACCCCAATCCAGATCTCGCGTGATGCCTCGATCCTGTAATCCGTCACCGTCATTTAACCATTTTTTAGCAATTGAAGTTGTCAGAATTGGCCAGTCTGCCTTGCTATCGATCCAATTTTGAAGCTGCTCACGCATTTTACTCTGTGCAAGATAGAGATGTGTTGTTTCCCTTTCTTCCAAATCAGTTGCACCAGAGACTGCTGACCGCGGATTTATCAGATCTGTAGGATTTAATTGTTTTGTACAATTGTCGCACTGGTCTCCACGTGCATCTTCAAAACCACAATTTGGACAGGTGCCCTCAATATATCGATCTGGTAAATAACGCCCATCTGTTGGTGAATACATTTGCGCTTCACTGACTTCGTGAATTAAGTTCGCTTCTGCTAAACGTCCGGCAAAATGTTGTGTGAGTTTTTGATTTTGTAAACTTGAGGAGCGACCAAAATGATCAAAAGAGAGCCTAAATCCATCAGAAATCTCTGATTGGACTTTATGCATTCCTGCGCAGTACTCAGCAATTGGCTGACCTGCTTCGGCAGCGGCCAACTCGGCTGGTGTTCCATGTTCATCTGTTGCGCATAAGAACAGGACTTCATTACCTCGCGCACGTTGATATCGCGCAAACAAATCTGCGGGTAACTGGCTTCCAATGAGATTGCCAAGGTGTTTTATCCCGTTGATATAGGGAATTGCCGATGTTATTAGATACCGAACCATTACAAGTGTCTTTTATTAAAAAATTTGACTTTCTCTACCCCATGTTGCACGCCGTTGAAAGACTAGTCTGAACCAAATCGAATACTCTAGACAGCAGTTAGCTATTTTTTGTCGTCACTAAAGCGTTTGAGAAGACGGCCTATGGTAAAGCTGGTGCGTGGCGCGTAAACATATGGAGTTTTGTCTTCCACTGTTGGGCGTATACGCATCCGAAACAAGCCATATCCAATTAATGCGGCATGACCTGAGGCGATAAAAAGAAAAAGTGCACCTGGACCAAATGTATTGATTAATTCAGACGCAGTATAGGGCGCCGCAATTGCTCCAAGAGCGAAAAAAAACATCAGTGCGGCAGATAGCTCTACACGCTCATCCGCATTTGCAAAATCATGCGCATGTGCTGAGGCAACGGAAAATATTGGAAAGGTTGTCATGCCAAAAAGTGCAGCATTTACCAGTATAATAGTTGTATTTGTTTTAGGCAAAAATGTAGTTAGAAGACAGCTCAGGATTGCGGCACCAGACAGCCAGATAAGCACCCATCGACGATCGTAACGATCGGCCAACCAACCCACTGGATATTGAGAAAGGGCTCCTCCCAAAACGAAGGCTGCCAAAAAATAAGCGATCTGGGTTATACTTAGGCCAACTTCTGTTCCATAAAGTGGGCCAACCATGCGAAAAGAGGCACCAGAGAGCGCCGCTACCATGACACCGGCAGCTGCCAAAGGTGATCGTTCGATAGCTAGTAGGGGACGTAACCGCGGTGCTTTTGGTATTTCTGGTTGGCTTACTTTAGTTAGGGCAATTGGAATGAGAGTGGCGCAGCAGATTAGTGCTAAAATATTGTAAGACACATAGCTTGCCGGGGATAGAATACTGATCAACAATTGAGCTGCCAAAGATCCACCAATATCTACAATGCGATAAATACCCATAGTTCTGCCGCGTTTCTCGTTTTTTACTTTTGCCTGTAACCAGGCTTCCACAACTGTATAGCAGCCAGCAATACATAGACCCGATGCGATCCGCATTGTTGCCCAAAAATACGGTCCTACCAGTATCATATGTGCGAGAATTCCAATCGCGCCTGTTGCCGTGAAGGCTGCGAATGCGCGCGAATGCCCGACTGCTCCCATTAGTCTTGGCGCCCACCAACATCCAATAAAAAATCCAATGAAATGCGCTGATCCGAGAAGTCCGATTTGTTGTGTTGTAAAATTCAATTCAAAAGCTGAGAGCGCATCAAGAGGTCCCAAACCCCCATTTGAAAGCTGTAAGAGAACGATAGACAAATATAGTGCAGTGAAGGATAAAACTAATCTCATATTTAAAGGGGTATCACCATAAAATTTGGCTACTAAGGTATTTGGGACATTTGCTGACGTTTTTTATACTTTTTTGTTTTATTTAGCGATTTCGAAAGAATTTTCTGGGGTTTGCATGATACACCATGTTTTGGGGGGGGCACCACGCGATTTTATGCGAGATAAAAACCATCCTGCATAAAATCCTTGAGCATTTGGTTGCAATGTCCATCGCGTCTCCACGCCCTGTGCTCCTCCAGAATTTGGTGTTAAAATCAAACCAAGAGGAGCTACCATTCCAAGTTCACTACCCGCTTCGGCCGCTAGCTGTAATCGCCTTATAGGTGAGAGTGCCGGGAAATATGGCAAGTCCGCGACAATGAGTTCTACTGCTCCGCTGCGTAGGGCTTCTTCCATAGTCCAAAGCATGTCTTCTTTTTGTGATATCTTGATAAATAGAAACCGCCCAGGGTCTACAAAAGACTCTATACCTGCAGGATTAAGCTGATCAGGGCTGTAGGTGGCTGAAATCCATATAACAGGCCCTCTCGTTTTTGCTGCAATCATCAGTGCAAAACTGCGCCGCGCACGCCCTGCGCATTCATGCAGTCGCCCTTGGGCAAGTGAGATAATATCCCACATAGTAATATAGTCATATTTTGCAGTTCTGTATTTATTTAATAAAATTGAATCCATGAAAAAGAATATACATGTTCCTTATTTGTTCTCAATGGATATTAATGTTACAAAAGTAAATTGATATTTAATTATTAAAGTTTTTTCGAAAGATGAGATTATGTTAATACAGTATTAAGCTGCCTTTTGACAAAATTTTAACGTAAACGTGAAAACAAAAACAAATTATAAATGTGCTTAAAGTGCATATATCAAAATTACGATCTTTTTGGTAATTGGTCTTAACAAAGGATTTATTAACACTTCATGGTAAAAGCATGGTATAAATTTGAAATATAATTTGATGGTGCGCACAGGTTTTAAGGTTTTGGAATTATGTATATGTACTATGAAATTTGGCATTCAAACCCGTAAAGCTATAAGGCATGCGGAAATGGATTGTGCCTTAGAGGACTGAATAAATTTATCGAAATTATTAAATAAATACTGACCTTTATCAATTTTACTAGCCAAATCGAGGGTAGTAATTGTTTAGAAAAATTGGAATTATAATCCGCGGATTATAAAAAATACGCAATTTGATCAGATATGCTTGATTACCTACAGACTTTACTGCACTAACTTTGCCGAACTGTGTATTCTAGCATAAGCCTAACTAGTTGTCTCTTTGCATTTAGCAGTAGGGCTACTATCGGAAAAATTGCAACAAGGCATTATTCGAAATATACAATTAAACTGCAAACTTATCAGATTACTGACATTCAACTTGGTAAAAATTTAAGTACCAGCGAACAAAACTTCGCACCCCGTCTTCTAGATTAGTTTTTGGTCGGTACCCAGTTAAATCCTCTAGTAATGAGGTATCTGCCCATGTCGCCGGGACGTCACCTGCCTGAATAGGCATCAAGTTCTTAATTGCAGCGATGCCAAGAGATTTCTCAATAGCTTCAATAAAGTCTGTTAGTTTCTCTGGTTTGGAATTCCCAATATTCACGACTCGAAAAGGAGCAACGGGAGACATATTGTCATGCGATTGATAGTTTTCATCGGTCTTAGAAAAGGATTTTGGTACGGCATTAATCAACAACCACATTCCATTCACAAGGTCATCTATATATGTAAAATCACGTGACATTTCACCATGGTTGTAAACATCGATAGGCTCACCAGTGAGGATTGCCTTGGTGAACTTAAATAATGCCATGTCAGGTCGCCCCCAGGGTCCGTAAACTGTGAAAAATCGGAACATTGTCGTTGGCAAGTTGAACAAATGTGAATAGCTGTGCGCCATATTTTCTGTAGATTTTTTAGTGGCTGCATAGAATGACATCTGATTATCAGCCTTAGCAGTTTCCTTGTAAGGCATGACCTCATTGGCTCCATATGCAGATGAAGTTGAGGCGAGTAACATATGTCGCGGCGGGTATGCGCGAGCGGCTTCTAACAGTTCAAATGTTCCTAAAATATTACTTTCCAAATATGCTCGTGGGTTATCGATCGAATATCGAACACCGGCCTGCGCGGCTAAATGGATTACAAGATCTGGCCGTTCTTCAGCAAAAAGCTCCATAAGCAAATTTTTTGTTTCAACGTTTTCGTGAACCGAACGATACGAAGCATTCCCAAACAGGATACTCTCGCGTTTGTGCTTGAGGGAAACATCATAGTAATCTGACATGCAATCAAATCCGACAACACGCCATCCCTCATCCAACAATCTCTTGGATATGTGAAATCCAATGAAGCCTGCTGCACCTGTCACGACAGCAGTTTTTTGTTGAATATCAGTCATACTCAGTCGGTTCCAGACAAATCATGATTGAACATATTTTCCCCACTATCTGTTAGACCAACAATCAATTTTTCTGTGAAAAAAGCGTTGTTGTTAAAATTGTTTCAGTGTTTCTTAAACTGGCTTCTTTAAATTTTTTAAAATATTTTCGTTGGCTGGTCTACGCTAATAATGCAGCTTACCCAAACATGGCGGAATTCATTCTTTATAGATCGGCCATATTTTTTTTACCTCTATACCAGTTTCTTTAAGTTTACTGTTTAAGCTTATTTGGAAAGAACTTATCCTAAGTTTTGTAAATGAAAGCGTAAAATGAGGGATGATGCTAAAGAGAGCGATCTTGTCAACATTTAGAGAGTAACTACAACTTAAAATAAAAGGGAGCTAAAATTGCGATACAATTTTTTGGGGCGAACAGGTGTCAAGGTTTCGGAATTGTGTCTAGGTACTATGACATTTGGTACTCAAACCAACGAGACTGAAGCGCACGCACAGATGGACTGCGCTTTGGATGGAGGAGTGAATTTTATAGATTCTGCTGAAATGTACCCTGTTAACCCCGTCAGTGCTGAAACAACTGGGTGGACTGAAGAAATTATTGGGGCTTGGAATATCAAAAATCCAGCCAGACGCGGCGATTATATTTTAGCAACGAAACATTCTGGAGAAGGGATGTCATATGTCAGAGATGGTGCACCAATTTCTTCAAAAACCATCGCAAAAACTATCGAGGGTAATCTCCAAAGACTTCAAACCGATTATATTGACCTCTATCAGTTTCATTGGCCAAATCGTGGGTCATACATGTTTAGAAAAAATTGGGATTACAATCCGCACGCGGTGAAAAGTGAGACTATCCGTTTAGATATGCTTGATTGTCTTGAGGCTTTGCAATCTCAGGTGGAAAAAGGAAATATTCGTTATTTTGGCCTGTCAAACGAAAGCGCATGGGGTACTGCACAGTGGTTACGCCTTTCTGAAGATCAAAATCTACCTCGCGTTGCAACAATTCAAAATGAATACTCTCTCCTTTGTCGGCTTTATGACACGGACCTTGCTGAACTAAGCGTTTTTGAAGATGTAGGTCTAATCGCCTTTTCTCCACTGGCTGCTGGGTTACTTACTGGTAAATATCAAAATGGTGAGACACCCAATGGATCTCGAAAATCAATTAATTCCGATCTGGGTAAGCGAGTAACAGAACGCGTCTGGCCGGCTGTGGAAGCCTACCTCAAAATCGCGCAAAGGCATTCGATTGATCCGGTTCATATGGCGCTGGCTTGGTGTTCAAGACGGCCATTCATGTGCTCTTCAATTTTTGGCGCAACTACTCTGCGACAATTGCAACATATACTGAAAGCATCGAATGTAACTCTCGGTGAGGACTGCCTTCTCGATATTTCTGATGCACACAAAGCCCATCCAATGCCATTTTAGGCTAATGAAATCAATTAAAGAAATTTCTCTTAGATTGGAATCATACTTCAGCTCAATCAGTGAACTAAGTAGAGATAGTTAGTATATTTTTTGTATTAAGAACAATTTTGCCTCAGCTTTAAATTCAATTAATTTCTTTTCCTCTTCAACTTCTTAACCCTTTCTTAAACAGTCGCTACCCGATAGCATGCTGGAAATGACAAAAGGATTACTGTGACATGACAAAGTCTTCATTATTGATTTTACCGGGAGATGGGATTGGACCCGAGGTGATGACTGAAGTACGTAAGGTGGTTACGTGGTTTGAAGAAAAGAAGGGTCTGGAATTTGATATTAATGAGGATCTCGTTGGGGGGATCGCTTACGATGCTTATGGAACACCCTTGCATGATGACACAATGGCGAAGGCGCAAGAGGTGGATGCAGTTCTTCTTGGTGCTGTGGGAGGACCAAAGTACGACACGCTTGATTTCAATCTAAAACCAGAGCGTGGGCTTTTACGGCTCCGCAAGGAAATGGATTTGTTTGCTAACTTGCGGCCAGCACAGTGTTTTAACGCGTTGGCGGATTTTTCTTCCCTGAAGAAAGACGTAGTTTCTGGACTTGATATTATGATAGTTCGTGAATCTACATCGGGAGTTTATTTTGGAGAGCCGCGTGGCATTTTTGAAGAAGGAAACGAGCGTGTTGGAATTAATACGCAACGTTATACGGAAAGTGAAATAGATCGCGTTGCGCGTAGTGCATTTGAACTTGCACGTCATAGAGATAACAAACTTTGTTCGATGGAAAAAGCCAACGTCATGGAGTCTGGTGTCTTATGGCGTGAAGTTGTGCAGAAAGTCCACGACCAAGATTATCCAGATGTGGAACTTAGTCATATGTACGCAGATGCGGGAGCGATGCAGCTTTGTCGTTGGCCCAAGCAATTTGATGTGATTGTAACTGATAACCTTTTTGGCGATCTTCTTTCTGATGCAGCGGCAATGCTTACCGGAAGCCTAGGCATGTTGCCCTCGGCCACACTTGGGCCCGTTATGGCCAATGGGCGTCCCAAGGCGATGTATGAGCCAGTTCATGGGTCGGCCCCTGATATCGCAGGCCAGGGAAAGGCTAACCCCATTGCTTGTATTCTCAGTTTTGCGATGGCTCTACGATACTCTTTTGATTGCGCTTCTGAGGCTGATTTACTTGAGGCTGCGATCGAAACGGTCCTGGCTAGCGGAGCACGTACACCCGATCTTATGGGTCCTGATGGAGGCAATTCGATTACTACTTCAGCTATGGGAGATGCGATTATTATGGCCCTGGATAAATAATTGGAAATCCTGTGAGCTTTCAAAATTTTTATTAAACACTCACAGGAAGAGCTATTTGTCGCCCAACATTAAAAATCTTTTTGTACCGTTCAATTTCTTCACTTGGGCCCATCGCTTTGTTTGGGTTATCAGATAGTTTAACTGTAGGATTATCGTTTGCTGAAATTGCTTTACAGACCAGCGAGAAAGCATCCAATTCCCCCTCACGGGTAAGGCCACGAAAATCATTTGTCAAATTAGTTCCCCAGCCAAAAGAGACTTTAGCGCGTTGTGAAAATTGAGTATGGAGTTTTAAGATGAGGCCTTCATCAAGGCCATCAGAAAAAATGATCAATTTGTCCAAGGGATTCTCTCCCTTTGACTCCCACCATTTTATCGCCTTCTCAGCTCCTTCCACTGGATCGCCACTATCAATACGTATCCCTGTCCAACCCGAAAGCCACTCCGGTGCATTTTTTAAGAAGCCATCAGTTCCATATGTATCCGGTAAAATGACCCTTAGATTTCCATCGTGTTCCTCTTGCCAGTCTGAAAGAACTTGATATGGAGCCTTTGCAAGCATCTCATTATTTTTAGCTAAGGCAGAATAGACCATTGGGAGTTCGTGGGCATTTGTTCCGATGGCTTCGATCTCTCGGTTGCGTGCAATAGAACAGTTTGAGGTTCCAATGAATTTGTCTCCCAGACCTTCGATCATTGCTTGTACGCACCAATCCTGCCAGAGAAAAGAGTGCCGCCGGCGCGTGCCAAAATCGGCAATTAGCAATCCTTCCACATCACGGAGTTGTTCGATCTTTTGCCAAAGCTTAGTCATAGCTCGAGCGTAAAGAACCTGCAGTTCAAACTCACCCATGCGATTTAACGCGGCCCTTCCGCGAAGCTCCATTAGTACAGAAAGCGCGGGAATTTCCCAAAGCATAACCTCAGGCCAAAGCCCCTCAAATGTAAGTTCATACTGGCCATCCTTTTTCTCAAGGTGGTAGTTGGGTAATCTCAGGTTTTCGAACCATTCCATGAAATCAGGTCGGAACATCTGCCGTTTCCCATAAAAGGTATTTCCCCTGAGCCATGTACTTTCGCCACGTGTGAGGTGAAGACTTTTGATATGGTCAAGCTGCTCCCGAAGTTCACCTTCATCAATTAGCTCAGCTAGGTGGACATCTTTAGAACGGTTTATAAGGCTAAAAGTGACCCTCGTATTGGGTTTGTTGCGAAAAATTGACTGACACATTAGAAGCTTGTAGAAATCTGTATCAATTAAAGAGCGGACGATTGGATCAATCTTCCACTTATGGTTCCATACACGTGTGGCGATATCCACCATTTAATGCTCCAGTATAACGCCAGCTGCGGCCATATTTTCCCGTGCGGTCTTAAGTGATTCGTCTAGGTCAATTGCTCTAGTAGCTTTTTCAAGAACCCGCACGCTATAACCGAGCATCGCGGCATCAAGCGCGGAGTAGGCCACACAAAAGTCGGTGGCCAAGCCTACCAGATCGAGTTTTTTAACCTGTCGCGTTTGCAAATATCCATGAAGTCCGGTTGGAGTTTTATGGTCATTTTCAAAAAAGGCTGAATAACTATCTATGTCAGGATTAAAGCCTTTACGCACAATCATATCCGCTAAATTAGTGTTTAATTCTTTGTGAAAATTAGCCCCTATGCTCCCTTGCACGCAATGATCAGGCCAAAGCACTTGTTTTCCATAACTCATCTCGACCAAATCAAAAGGAGATCTACCCTCATGACTACTTGCGAAGGAAGAATGGCCGAAAGGATGCCAGTCTTGTGTAAGACAAACAATGTCATAGTCACAAAGCATTTCGTTGATTACAGGCACAACGCTATTGCCATTGTCCACTGCCAACGCTCCATCTTCGCAAAAATCAATTTGCATGTCTATCACTATTAGGGCAGTTTTCATACCAATGTTCCCTTTTGGCCGTCACATCCTATTTTTGTAATGAACACATCCTTAGTTCAAGTAGGATTAATCTAAATCGTTTAGAATTTATAGCAGACAAATTTAAACAATGTTTATTTACACTGGCACGGGTAATGTAGTGGTTTAACGAATATAAGTTACATTTTACACTGAACCAAATTTTCAATGAAACGCGAAATTAAATTAGGTTTATGACTTACGTTATACTACTTGTAATCATCTCGGCCTATTAGGGTAAATTTATTACTATGCCGCCCTTTGTTTTACGGACAGCATAACCATTTCGATCAATAACTGCTTTTGCATTTGGGTTACACGTCTGCTTTCTTGCTTCTAAATATGCTCTAACGGCGTTTGCTGCCGATTCTGCAGCCTCTTCAGAACTTTGGTTTAAAGCTAGGGAATAGTGATAAAAAGCGCCGTTGTAGTCGGATTTTTTTTCCATGCTTTTGCCTTCACATGAGATTAATTCTTTAGTCATCGGTAGTGGAACAACTTCTGGATCGGTCAGTCCACCTGCCATAGCAACACTCGTGAGAGCGAGCAAAGTTAAGGCGAGAATATTTTGTTTCATCTATTTTCCTTATTAAAATTTCAATTTTCCGCAGCTTCAGCTTGCATAAAGGCCAACGAAGAGTTTTTTTAAAATACCTGAGCACTTCTAAGACTTAATACCAGACTCCAAAACAAAATCCTATTTTCATATCAGCAGAACTTGTGTTCCTATTTTGGCCATATCGAATAATTCTTCGATATGTTCATTGTAGAGTCCAATGCAACCATTTGACGAACGACGTCCAATTTTTCGTGTATCATGTGTTCCGTGAATTCGGTAGTGTCGCCAACTCAGATAGAGTGCGTGTGTTCCGAGTGGATTGTCTGGGCCTGGAGGCATAAAGCTTGGCCAATCAGGATTTCGTTCCAACATCGCAGGCGTCGGACTCCAACTTGGGCCAACAACTTTCTGAGTAACCTTTGTTCGTCCCCTTTTCGTAAGTTCTTCACTCAAAGGTACGCTCGATGGGTAAAGTTTATAAATTTTTTCATCTTCGGACCAATAATGTAAAGCACGCGATGAGATATCAACCAACACGGCGCCGTTTTTCAAATTTGAGAAATATGGTTGCCAGTCCAAAGCACGAAAACTCGAGATATTATGACGAACGGATTCTGATACCTCTCGGTCAAATTCCGTTGTGTTGCTTTCGTTAACATTAGTTTGTCCAAATAAAGGTGATGCAAACACTGCAGTACCTGTTGCGAGAAAAGTTCGTCTCGATTGCCAGGTCATTTCTTACTCCAACTAATTGCCTAATGAACCCATACGCTAGAATACTGCCGGAATACCCCGACCACAATACAAGTTAATCTTACATGGGGAATATGAAAAACATGCTGGCAAGATATGTGTCAACGAGTTAATTAACAGGTATCTATATCTGGTGGGGAGCAATGATCCGGTTCATTTGTCAATTATTGGCTTTTTTGTTTTTGCTCTCAGCTTGCGAAACGGAAGTTCCAAAGCTTGGAGCGGACGGTAAACCAATGCCGCGGCTTTACAACCTTAGGCTTCAATCAACTGCTAGCGTCCAGTTTAGGATGTTAGATGCCTTAAACGCTCTGAGAATTTCATCTAATATTTCCGAACTTGCTTTGAGTTCGCATCTTAATGCGGCCGCTGCTACTCATGCCCGCGACATGTCGGTGCAAAATCGTCCTTGGCATTTTGGCTCCGAAGGTTCGTCCCCTATAGATCGTGTTGAGATGGTTGGATATCCACATAAATTGGTTGGAGAATTAATCTCAGAAACATTTGAGACAGAGTTGGAAACGCTCTCGGCTTGGATGGAAAATCCAGACACACGCAGGGTACTTTTAGATAAAAGAGCCACGGAAATGGGTTTTTCTTGGTATCAGGAGCCTAGTGGCAAAATCTGGTGGACTATGGTCCTCGGAACAGGTCCAGAATTTGTGGAAAACGTGGTGACTAACAATCCGTCTAGGGGTGGATAAGTATAGGCGTTCCTACTTTTACATTTTGGTAAATTTCACGCATCTCATAGTTTCTTAAGGAAATGCATCCAGCCGTCCAGTCAGGCTTTAAAAAATTCGATTTTCGATCGTGGCCGTGGATGAAGATATCTTCTCCCGGAGATTGTCCAAGAGTTTCTGCTTCAGCGATATCATCGGAATTTGGGTAAGATATCCCAAGTGAAAGAAAATACCGGCTATTAGGGTTTTTTCGATCGATATAGTAGAGCCCTTCCGGTGTTTTACCATCTCCCTCGACTTTTTTGTCACCTACTGGAGAAGAACCAAGTCCAATACGATAAGATTTTACTAATTTCTGATTCTCAAAAAGGTACAGACGTCTATCGCCCTTTTTAATCACAATGCTGGTAATGTCCACTTTGGTATGTTTTTCAGAAAGATTTGGTATAAGAAATGGCTCAAAAATCATGCATCCTGAAAAGCTTAACAAAATAAAGAAAGTCAAAAGCGACCTTAAAATTTTCATTTTCAACTGCTCATTTTATTTTTAAATTAGCGTATAAATTTTGTGATTTACAGACCAAATCTATTCAATCAACTTTTTTAATTCCTAAAATGGTGGAAAATATTAGCTTGGATCACATTTAAAAATTTTGTAAATTAAAGGGCTCAAATTGAAAGCCTAACTAGAAAGCTGTCTTTCAGTGATAAATCCATAATCAACCATTTTTAGATCTAATTTCTATTTTTGTAATCGGAAAAATGGCTTTAGGCGGTTTGTTTAATTTACTAACTTCGGTTGAAGTGAAATGATCACATAATTTTAAATAAAATTCGTCACTCGACATCGATAAACCCACCTGATTGTCGCGACCAGAATCCGGCGTAAAGGCCCCCTCTAGAAAGAAGACTTTTATGGTCTCCGTCTTCTACGACATGGCCCTTATCCATGACTAAAATTCTATCCATGTGAGCAATAGTTGAAAGTCGATGTGCTATAGCGATCACCGTTTTACCGGACATCATTTTGTAAAGTGTATCCTGAATTGCTGCCTCAACTTCACTGTCGAGCGCGCTTGTTGCTTCATCTAATAAAAGGATTGGTGGGTCCTTAAGAATAACCCTAGCAAGTGCAATTCTCTGACGTTGTCCGCCAGAAAGTTTGATACCCCTCTCACCAACTTCTGCATCGTAACCCGAACGCCCTTGTGAATCTTCAAGATTCAAAATGAATTTATGAGCCTGTGCCTGCTTGGCAGCGGCAATTATTTCTTTATGCGTAGCAGATTTTTGACCATAGCGAATGTTGTCGCGTATCGTCCGATGCAGTAAGCTATTGTCCTGCTGGACCATTCCAATTCGACGACGCAAACTTGCCTGTGTGGTATGTGAAATGTTCTGCCCATCAATATAAATTTCACCGTTTTCAATATCATAAAAACGCAACAACAATTTCAGCAAAGTTGATTTTCCAGCTCCCGATCTTCCCACGAGGCCAACTTTTTCGCCTGGTTTGATTATCAGATTGAGTTTATTCAAACCTCCACTTTTTTTACCATAGTGATGAGACAAGTTCGAAAAGCGAATTTTGGCGTTAAATACATTAAGCTCAGTTGCCTCTTTTGCATCCACAAGATCGAGTGGCTGCGCAATTGTGCGCATTCCTTCTGAGACAACGCCCATTTCACGAAAAAAACTTGTAACCGCCCACATAATCCATCCTGTAAGAGCATTAAGCCGCAAAACAAGAGTTGATGCCGCGGCGACAATACCGGCGGTTGCATAACCATTATTCCATAAAAAAATAGCCCAGCCTATAACGCTAACAATTAAAAAGCCATTGAGTACAACCAAAGCTAAATCCATATTAGTGTAGATACGCATTTCCCGCTTCACAGTTTCTCGTGTGTTTGAGATCGCTTGACGAGCGTACTCAAGTTCATCAGTTTCATCGGCAAAGAGTTTGACTGACTGGATATTGGTATAACCATCTACAATTCGACCGTTTAATTGGGATCTTGCATCTGACGAGGCTTCAGAGGCAGGTCCAACGTGTATGACAACCCAACGTAATAGAAGTACATAACCTATAATCCATATAATCAATGGAACTGCCAAAGCAGGATTGGCAGCCCACAGCAGAATTCCAGCACCAATGGCGTAAGCGGTCGCATAACTTAGCGCGTCAAAAAGGTGAAACATCATTTCATTCGCGGCGGGGGGTGTTTGCATTACACGGTTGGCAATTCGACCAGCAAAGTCATTTTCAAACCATCCCACTGATTGACGTAGAACATGGCGGTGGGCTCTCCATCGAATTAGTGTGCCTAAATTAGGCATCATAGTATTGTTTATAAGGGCAGTATGACCGCAAAAAATTAGCGGACGAATGAAGACGACAAGTAGAGCAAAAAAAATCAATATTCTACCGTGCTCTGACCAGACAGCGGTTGGATTACCGTGCATAACATCAACGATCCAACCAATGAAATATATTAGCCCAAGTTCCGTCCCAGCTATTAGAAAAGAGAGAAAAATAATTACAGAAAATACCGTGTAGAAGGGGCGACAGTACTCCCTAAGGAACGGGAAGATTCTATCGGGAGGGATATCAATTTCTTTATATTCAATGAACGGATCGATAAGATTTTCAAAAAGGCGGTACATAATTTAACTTCCCACTACATCATAAAAAAACCGTAAAATTTAACTTAAAGCGGCAAATTGTTTATCAATAAACCGAAAGTTAAGCTATAAAATGTCGAAAAGAACTTTTGATAATTTATTTCAAAAGGACCATATAAAAAATTATGTAAGTTAAAATAATTTCCAGTTCTAGCCTTGGCGTAGATATTGTTGAATTTTTTCAATAGTTGTAAAATTCCAAATAGGTATGCTTTAAAGATTAAAGTCAACCCAATCTGGACTTAAATCTGAATCGCTATCGACTCAATAGATCTTGTTTATTAAGGGTAAACTCAGAAGAGATCCATTTGATTTCAAGTTCTTTTAGTTTTCTTCCCAAAGCAGCACCAGGATAAGCGTTGATTAAATCACTTCCTTTAACAGGAAACTTTGCTCTCGAACCCATTTTTATGCGCTCTATTTCGTTTTGACTAATTTGCTGTTCAAAAACTGCGGCCCTAAGTAACAATATGCTGCGTGCAATAGGTTCTCCAAGCCTGTATCCCAATTCATGAGCTTGTACTGTACTGCTCATATGATCATGTAAATTCTTCAATCTCTGAGTATCTTTCTTGTTTAGCCGTAAGTTCTCTTGAAGATCATGTCCCCCAATTGCTGCTAACCTCCGCAACGGGTCGGGACTTATGTTGCAGGCTTTTTCATACTCGATGAGTATCGGGAGAAGCCGGTCTTCTGCCTCTGCTATGACGGCTCCGAGAACACCTGTGCTTCGCATGGTGGCAACACTTGGGGCGGGGTTTGGCGCGGTTAAGAGTTTGATGATTTCTGCGCTAACGCGTTCTCGGGACAATTTTTTCAAACCTTTAAGGTTCTTCGTAACCGCGTTGAGTGTATCGGGATTAAAACCGAATTTGGGGTTGGCGTACCAAGCTGAAAACCTAAAAAACCTAAGTATGCGGAGGTAATCTTCTTTAATTCGTGTGCTTGCGTCTCCGATAAATCGGACTCGTTTTTCATGAAGATCCTTCAACCCATTAAGTGGATCAAGAATTACTCCATTTTTATCGGCGTAAAGAGCATTCATCGTGAAGTCGCGCCGCCGAGCATCTTCTTCGATATCGTCTAGAAATACCACACCTGCGTGGCGACCGTCTGTTGAAATATCTTTTCTAAAAGTTGTTACTTCAAACGATTTCTTATGAACAACAAGAGTAACAGTACCGTGGTCAATCCCCGTAGCGCGAAACTGAATCCCTGCATTTTGGGCTAAATTTATTGTTTGTGCGGGAGTGGCATCGGACGCGATATCTATATCACTGACTTTAAAGCCGAGTTGGTCATCTCTAACACACCCACCGACAAAAAATGCTTGATGTCCAGCACAAGCAAAAAGAGAAAGCACTCGCTGCGCCGATTGTGATCGAAGCCAAGCACCTGTGATCTTCATGTCTGGAATCTTTCTGCCAACGCTCTGAGAATACGTGCCGTGGCACCCCAGATATAGTAGGGGCCGTATGGAACTGTATAATAATATCGCTCGTTTCCCAAATATTTGCGAGCACAAATTTTGTAATTTTCAAGTACCATCAGAAAACTGAATGGGACTGAAAAGACTTCCTCCACTTCGTTCTCTTCTATTTTGGGAATGAAAGGCCCATTTATAAGTCCAACAACGGGTGTCACTCGAAATTGGGTTATTGTGGTGTGTTGGGGCAGGCAGCCCAAAACCTCGACCTGACCCCGCAATAGAGAGACTTCTTCTTCGGCCTCTCTGAGAGCAGCCTTTATCGCCGTTTTGTCGTCTGCATCAATCTTGCCACCGGGAAAAGCAATTTGTCCAGGATGGTTTTCCAGAGTAGAGGAACGCTTGGTCAGAATTATACTGGGGTTGTTATTAATATCATTGATTGCGATCAATACCGCTGCTTCACGAAAGTCTGCTGAAAAAAAGCTGGGTAGGTCATCATTAAGGTCAAAATCAGACGATTCGGGAAGGGACTGATTTAGTGCTTCAATAAGGCATTTTCTGAGCGTTTTAACCTTATGTTGCATTTAATCCAACTGAACTGGGATCCAGAACGTAGTGCGAACCACAAAACTGACAATCTGCAGTAACTTTTCCGTCTATGGCGGTCATGCTTTCAATGTCTTTTACAGAATAAATTGATAATGACTGTCGAACGCGGTCCTCAGAACACGAACACCCAAATTCAACTGTTTGGGCTTCAAATACACGTGGGCTTTCTTCATGGAAAAGGCGCATAAGCAATTTATTTGGCGTGACTTTTGGACCAATTAGTTCGAGCTCCTCCACCGTTTTAAGGTGAAGGTTTACGCGGTTCCAATTTTCTTTTACTTGCCTGGTTAAAAGATCTGAAGTGCTCATATTATCACTTTGTCCTATCCCGCCGTTGGTTGCCGCAAATCGACTGGATTTAGGCATATGCTGCAGCATAATGCCACCAGCTCTCCAGCGTTCCGAGCCGCCCTCTTCTATTGACTTTCCGAAGCTGAGTGAGAATTTGGTTGGCAGCTGCTCAGATTGTGCGAAGTAGCCTTCAGCACTTTCAAAAAGCGATCCTTTTGAAAGTGGAGTGATTCCCTGATAGGGGTGCATATTCTTACCCTGATCAATTAAAATTGCGAAATAGCCTTCACCGATCTGCTCACTTGGGACACTATGGTTTAGTCTTTCCTTATCAAAGTTTGCATATGCGCGTATTCGAGCTGGCAGCCCGTGTTCCTCTGGACCGTAATAGTCGGTAGCAATCATACGGACAGGACCTTTGGACTGCACCTGTAAAGATAGTTTCCAACGAAGCTTTATGGTTTGGCCAATTAAAGCTGTGAGTAGCGTCATCTCCGCAACGAGGGCTTCTACCACTGGGGGATAGGAATGTTGCTTCAATACGCCTGTTAGGACTCCATCGAGCCGAGCCAAGCGCCCGCGTACGTCAGATTTTTCCAATTGAAATGGTAGGACTGTATCATCCCAAAATGGCTCCGTGCTCTGCAACATTCGAATTCCTTGAGCTATTGGTTTGTGCCATAACTGTTCTTGAATATCTCGGCAAGTAATGATGCTATAAGGAGTAATCATGATAAGGCGATTTGGTGAGAACGTAAAGAATGATATAGGCTATACTCGTCGTGGGGGAGTCTATGCTTTATTGCCTATCGGTGGGAGACTTTTATTAACACATCAGATGGAGCCTGAACCTGAATTTCAATTACCTGGAGGTGGTATTGATCCCGGTGAACAACCGATAACAGCGCTCCACAGGGAAGTAATGGAAGAAACCGGTTGGACTATTAGCAAGGTAAGGAGGGTTGGAGCTTTTAGGAGATATGTTTTTATGCCTGAATATGATCTTTGGGCTGAGAAAGTTTGTACTATTTTTTTTGCAAATCCCGTTCTACGCCGGAGTGAACCCACTGAAACAGGTCACAGTGACCATATTGTGCCAATCAGACTTGCTGCTGATCTTGTCGAAAATCCTGGAGATCGGAGTTTTATTTTGCAGTTGCTTTGTGGGAACTTACGTTGAAACTTATAAAAAGATATTAATTATATTATAAATTAAAAAGGCGGTTCCGAAGACTGCGGGTTAATATTTAATACTATCGGCGAGAACCCAATCTCTTGAAAGC
>CACPHA010000007.1 GCA_902633655.1 Paracoccaceae bacterium | reverse complement strand
CGCTTGCGGATCCCTTTTTAGCTTACATCTACGATGCTTCAGGATCGCGTATCAACGGAACCTATGACTATGATTCAGGCTCTGGGGAAAACAGCTACCTTGAATATCGACCTGAGGCGGACGGTACTTATTATATAAATGCTGCAGGTAGTGGTGCTAGTATCGGAACCTATTCGTTATCTGTCCAAAATTGGGCAGAAACAGGCGATGATTTTCTAGCGAGTGAATTTACTACCTCTGTTGTGACGGTGGGTAGGTCTGTCAAGGGAGAGATAGAAACCAGCGGCGATAGAGATTGGCATTCTGTGTCGCTCGTGGCGGGAGAGACTTATGTTATCGATCTCAAAGGGGCCGATGGTGATTGGGGCACGCTTGCGGATCCAGTGCTCTGGTACATCTACGATGCTTCAGGATCGCACATTACCGGAACCTATGACTATGACTCAGGCTCTGGAAAAAACAGCTACCTTGAATTCAGACCTGAGGCCAGCGGTACCTATTACATAAATGCTGCGGGCAGTGGTGATGATACCGGAACTTATACGCTATCGGTGCAAAACTGGGGGAATACGGGTGACGATGTTCTGGCCAACGAATTAACCGCATCCACTGTCCTCGTTGGCGGTTCTGTCACCGGGGAGATAGAACGCAGCAGAGACACGGACTGGCACGCGGTTTCTTTAGAACAGGGTCAGCTCTATGCGATAGATCTCAAAGGGTTCGATAGCGGTGTACAATATTTGATCCAAATGTGCATTCTTAAGCGTGGTGATCACTTCAGAATTTGTGTTTGCGCTCATCGTTTCAATTCCACCAAATTCACAACACTAATCTTCGTGCTCAGTACTGCTTTGTATATTTTCTGCAACCTTTTGCCATTGCAAGGAAAAGCGTTACGCAGGCGCTGAGGTTTTAACAATACGTGGCCAATTAGCTCATTACTGCCCACCCGGAAGAATTCACTGTTGCCACCTTTTTCGCTCAATACAAGTAAAAATACCTGGCAACCCCAATCTGAGCGCCAAGATCCGCAGATCGTGGACTGGGAAGGTTACTGCGCCAAATCGCAATGATAGTAACCAGTAAATGTGGCGGTCACCGCTTCCTGTAAATCGTTTTAATAGGATCTATTTTCAAATAAGGCTATGGCAGATCTAAAGACTAATATACAGGGTCTTGAAGCTACTATAAGCGAACGGCGATTAGATGCTTTTTTATGCAAAAGAGTTTGTTGATCGAATGCAAAGAATTGGATGATTTTTCGAAAATTAGTATCTGCCAAAGTAGTTTATGCTGACCAATTTCTTTTGGTCTAAATTGTTTTTTGCAGGGTATGTTCTTGAGCAAATCCTACTCCCGCAACCAAAAAAGCCCTACCAACATTATTCGATTCCAAAGTACTTATTGCGGGGGCAATTTTGTTCAAGGCTAACCCAGGGTTAGATGCTATTGTTCTCTTTATGCGCCATCTTATTGGGCTAAGCTGGCCCAGCTGAGTTTCTTATTATCAGTTCAGGATTATTAAAATATGTGATTTGCGGATGTTCCGTCTCATTTATTCGCTTTAGTATTGTTTCTGCCAGAACTTGGCCAAGATTGTACGGATTTACCGTCATCGTTGTAAGGGTTGGCGTTACCAGTTTTGCATCCAAAACGTTGTCAAAACCAATTACTGATATGTCTTTACCAGGTTGTAGGTTTTTGGACTGCAACGCCAGACAAGCGCCAAGCGCGACCATATCTCCATTGCAAACTAAAGCTGTGACATCAGGGTGTGCTGATATCAAATCATGTAATCTTTCGACACCAGACGGCTTTGTGTCCTCTGAGGTCCAAATTACTTTCCAACCAAGACCATGCTTTTTTAAAGAAAGTTCATATCCTTCAGCGCGATCTTGTCTAACATCAGAATTTAAGTCCCCTCCAAAGTAAGCAATTTTAGTATGACCCAGCTCAATTAAGTAGTCCGTTGCTTTCTCGGTCCCTTCAGTATTTTTTATACCAATGTGATCAAAATTGGCCCCCTTAATTTGGCGCAAGAAAGTTATTGTTGGTATACTGTGGTTTCGAAGAAGTTCGACGGTTTTTGAGGTTGTGCTATGGGCTGGAACCCAAATGAGTCCTCCTCGAGCGCTACGTATAAAGGCTTCGATATTTCGCTTTTGGCGTTCAATATCGTTTCTAGAGTCTAAAACGGAAACAAAATATCCATACTTCTCTAGGTAATCACTAACACCGCTGACGACTTCTGCATTAAAGGGATTCGCAAGCTCGTGAATAATCATGCCTATTTCGGGACGTTCCCCTGATCGCATCGATATTGCGCGACCGTCTGGTATGTAGTTCATCTTTTCAGCTGTCGACAAAACCCGCTTCCGAGTATGTTCTGAAATTCTACCTACACCACGTATAACTTGGCTTGCTGTTGCTACAGAAACCTCAGATGCCTTTGCAAGAGTTTTTAATGTTGTTCGTCCGGTTAATTTCATATCGAAGCTGTTTCTTACCCGTCCATTTAGTTTTTGGTTTTTTTACTTAATTTACGCTCAGACGCAATGCCGCAAAATAAAACGTTGACATCTGATACAACGTTGTACCAACCTGTTACAATCTGATTTGAAAATTTTTTCAAAAATGTTGAATCTAAAAAATTCGCAATCTCTAACAAAGGAGAAAAGATAATGAACTTGAGACTAAAAATAGCCGGAGCCGTCTCTACGATCGCAATGCTAGCGACAACAACATCATTAATCGCGCAAGAAATTCGTGTGTGGACTACAGAGACACAGCCAGCTCGACTAGAACGCCAGCAGGAAATGGCTGCGAACTACGAGGCTGCTACTGGTGTAAAGGTTGAAATGATACCTGTCGAAGAAACGGATTACAGTACACGCGCAACCGCAGCATTTGCAGCTGGGGACCTGCCAGATGTAATATATTACCCATTACAATATGCATTGCCCTGGGCTGAGGCAGGTATTTTAGATGCTGAGGCTACCCAAGAAGTAGTGGACGAACTGGGCGTAGCTACTTTTGCTCCTGGTCCAATTAGTATGGCTGCAACACCAAATGGAATAGCGGGTGTTCCAGTGGATGGTTGGACGCAGATGGTAGTTTACAGAAAAGATTTGTTTGAAGCGGAGGGGTTAGCGGCGCCAACTAGCTATGCTAATGTTGTTACCGCGCTAGCTAAATTGCATAATCCACCTGAAATGTATGGTTTTGTGGCAGCAACAAAAGTTGACGAAAACTTTATGAGCCAAGTCTTAGAGCATGTTCTTTTGGCGAATGGGGCAACACCAGTAGATGCCAATGGTTTTTCAGGATTTGATCA
This sequence comes from Paracoccaceae bacterium, assembly GCA_902633655.1. GTDB lineage: Bacteria > Pseudomonadota > Alphaproteobacteria > Rhodobacterales > Rhodobacteraceae > LFER01. The sequence continues at coordinate 39,775 of CACPHA010000007.1, read as the reverse complement.
GAAGAAAACTGTTGAAGCTCTGGAATTTTATAAAACGATAGCCAAAGCATCTCCAGCAGGTGAGTTATTTTGGCAGCAATCACGCGAACTTTACTTTGCCGGTAAAGCCGCCATGATTATTTGGTCACCATTTATAATGGATGAATTGGCTGGTCTTAGGGACTCAGCTCCACCGACTATAAATAGTGATCCAACATCTCGTGATTTGGCAAAAGCGACTGGTTTTATAACAAATTTCTCAGGTCCATCGAACCCAGATGGAGCAGCTTGGGCTGACTCACGTTACTTCGGTATTACAGCTGATGCTGACACAGAAGCTGCACAAGATTTTGTAAAATTTGCAGTGAGCGATGGGTATATGTCGACACTGGCAATTGCACCAGAAGGTAAATTTCCAAGCCGCAATGGTACATCTTCAAACCCAACAGCATTTATTGATGGTTGGTCAAAGCTAGATGTTGGAGTAGATCGTAGAGCCCCACTTTCAGAACTTTATGATGCTGAAGTAATAAGCAATATTGTCGCTGGATTGGATGTGGCACAGCGTTGGGGTGTTTCTGAGGGCCAACTTGGAATTGCCTCAAAAATTATCAATAGCCAAGTGATCAATCGGATAGTTCGCCAACATATTGATGGCGAAATCGATGCTGCAACTGCAGTCGCTAATATGAATGCCGAACTTGCAAAGATTGAATAATATAACTTTATAAATTGGAATTTTAGGCAGTATGTTGTCTACTGCCTAAACTTTTATCCAAAATTTTCGGAAGAAACCTTAAAGTGGATGGTAAATGTCATACGCGCCACCAAAATCTTTAGGGCCACTTGCTCGCCGTCAAGCAAGGTTAGCCTGGTTTCTTTTGCTACCAACAATTCTGTCAGTGGTGCTCGTAATTATTTTGCCGCTGATGGCGATATTCTGGATTAGTTTCAAACCAATTGCTCTTGAAGATTTGCGCCCCGCGAGTGCTATGGTGCGCGAGCAACTTAAAGGAAAGCCAAAGCAATCAGGCGATGCAGCTATACTTCGTTATAAAATTCGCAACTCTAGTCAAAAAGATCCAATTTCTGGTGTAACTTTGGCGGATGAAATTCCGGCAGGCCTGGAAGTGATCACGGTAGACCAGCGCTGCAGTTTAAAAGGAAAAAACTTAAATTGCAGTCTTGGTGAATTTGAGGGAGGCCAACGTGAAACACTAGAAATCGGTGTGATAGCAAAACAAGAATTTTTCGATGCGATAATTAAAGTTACTGATAGTGTTGTCAAAGTGACGGGTCGAGGAGAAAATATCCTCACGAATTTTAAATTTACCCTGAAAAACTTTGCTTATCTTTTTGACTCGTCTGAATTCTGGACAGTCATTTATGCCACATTGTTTTACACAGTTTTTGGAACGATTGGTGCGTTGGTTGCGGGTTTATTTGCAGCTTTACTGCTTAATATAGATTTCAGGGGAAAAGGTTTAATCCGCGGGTTATATTTGTTCCCTTATGTTGCACCAGTAATTGCTGTAGCTTTTGCTTGGGTCCTTCTCTTTGATCCCTTTTCTGGTTCAATAAATGCATTATTAGTGCAAATGGGAGTAGTAGATACCCCAATTAATTTTTTTGGGCAAAAGCCCTATGCACTGATTATGGTTACGGTTTTTGAAATCTGGCGCTACTTCCCACTTTCCTTCCTTTTTATTCTTGCAAGAATGCAGGCTATCGATGTTGAAATATACGAAGCTGCGAATATGGACGGAGCTAGTCCATTTCAGATTTTTTGGTATCTTAGCCTACCAACCCTTATGGGAATATTAAGCATTCTGTTTTTGTTGCGCTTTATTTGGACGTTCAATAAATTTGATGACATTTTTCTTTTGACAGGAGGATCAGCAGACACCAGAACCTTAACGGTAAACGTTTATGAACAAGCATTTGCTGTGTCAAATATAGGAGCTGGTTCTGCTGTTGCGGTCGTGATTTTTATCTTTTTGCTCTTTTTTTCAATTTTCTTTTTCCGTTATTTAAATCGTGAGGAGGGGCTTTGAATTTAAGTAGAAACAGTAATACTCTTGCACTTTTATTAGGTGGTATGTGGAGTATAGTAATTTCAGTCTTAATCTCGGTAGCTATGTCGTTTTTCACGGGACTTGCATTCAAGCCAAATTTGGTAAATTCCGCTGCTTTAGGAACGATTGCAGGTGTATTATTTTTACACTTGCAAAATAGTTCTCTTATTACTTTTTTTACGATATTGGCATGTTTTTTATTAGAGTTTCCAAAGATGGAAACAATTTGGATCTCAGAGGAGACAACCAGATTTCAAAAAACATTAACCTATACGATCTATTCGATGGGCCTAGTATTACCTTTAGCCAATATGCTGAAAGGCATGGTGCCTGGTAAGATTGATAGATTTGATTTTGAAACCTCTGTTATAAGATTTCTCACCGGCTTGGGCTTTGTCATTTTCACTGTTGTGGTTTTTGTTCCATTTTATGTCATGATTATGACCAGCCTCAAGAACCAACAAGAATTACTGTTAAACCCACTGGATTTTGGGATTGATTTTTCAAAAGGTTTAGGACTTTTTCGAAGTTATTATGAATTATTTGCTGATTTCAACTTTGGTAGCTATCTGTGGACTAGTCTCTTTGTCTCAGTATTAACAGTTGTAATAACTTTAGCATTTGCCATCCCGGGAGCTTATGCCGTAGCCCGTCTTAAGTTCAAAGGACGTGCAGCTTTCAGCCAAGCGATTTTACTTATCTACATGGTGCCAATGATTGTTTTGGCCCTGCCCATTTACATAGGTTTTTCAATGGCAGGTTTAAGGAATACTTTAGTTGGGATCGTGATGATTTATCCCGTAACTACAATTCCTGTAGCACTGTATATGTTACAAGGTTATTTTCGTGGACTGCCCGCAGAGATTGAGGAAGCAGGGCTTATGGACGGGCTCTCCCGCTTTTCTGTTATTCGGCGAATAACTTTACCTTTAGCTTTACCGGCTCTTGCTTCAGTAAGTTTATATGTATTTATGATTGCTTGGAATGAATTTTTACTGGCTTTGATGCTATTGGATGACCCTGCAAAATTTACCCTTACTCGGGGTGTAGCGTCTTTGGACTCCTCAGAAGTTCCTAGGCAGCATCTTATGGCTGGAGCAGTAATTTCCACTCTACCAATTTTAATTTTATTCTTAGCACTAGAACGTTTTATGACCAAGGGCTTAGCAGCAGGGGGCGTAAAAGGATAATGAACAAAGAAGTAAAACTACTTGACCAAAGAGCTCGAGAGGTTTTGGAGGGGAATGATAAAGGTGGTTATACTATTCCAACAGCTGGTCTTTATCCTTATCAGTGGAATTGGGATAGCGTATTCGCTGCTTGGGGCTTCTCGATTTTTGACATTAAAAGAGCTTGGCAGGAAATTGAAACACTCTTTGCTGGGCAGTGGCCTAATGGAATGCTCCCCCATATTCTTTTTCGCCAAGATGACACGGATTATTTTCCCGGTCCATCGATTTGGGGAACGGAAGGTATTGGGTCAATCTCATCCAGTGGAATAAGTCAGCCACCTGTTGCTGCTACATTTATTAGAGCAATTTGGGAAAAAGATCAGCAAATTGGTAAGGACCATTTATTATCACTCATCCCGAAAATTAAGGCATGGCATAAGTGGTTTATGAATTGGCGTGTTTCTCCAGAAGGAGCAGTTTTCGTTACACACCCATGGGAGGCTGGTAGAGACAATAGTCCAGACTGGGATAGTGCCATGGCTATGATCATACCAAAAGATATAGGTGAGTATAAACGGCGCGATACTAGCCACGTGGACCCTTCAATGAGACCTACAAAGGCAGATTATGATCGCTATCTTTGGCTAGTACAGAGAGGTAGTCGGTTAGGTTGGGACGAAGCGATTATGGCGAAGGATCCACCATTTTCTGTAGCAGATCCAACGCTAACTTTTGTACTCTTGAGAGCGAACAAAGATCTAGCATTTATGAGTAAAACTCTCGGTTTGCCAACAGATGAGATTGATCAGTGGTGTCGTACATTAGAAATGGGCTGTACATCTCTTCGCCATCCAGAAAATAAGCATTTTAATGCTATCAATCTCAAAAGCGGTGAACCTACCAGTTACTTAACGAGTGCATCGTTTCTATGTTGGTATGCTGGCATAAGAGATGAAAGCATGCTGAATCATTTACACAGCACTTTACTAGACACTGTTTATCCAATTCCAAGCCTTGATATCAAATCAAGTGAGTTTGATGGATTTAGATATTGGCGCGGTCCTACTTGGCCAGTTTTAAATTCTCTGATTGGTTTAGGTTTATCTGATATGGGTCATGAAAAAGAGGCTGAAATAATAAGATCAAAAACACGAGAGTTAATCAGTCGGTGTGGATTTGCTGAGTATTTTAACCCAATGACTGGGGCACCCGGTGGTGGAAAGGCTTTTTCTTGGACAGCAGCTGTTTGGCTAGCTTGGGCTTCACCAAGTGTTGGAGAAAAGTGATGGGTTCCATAAAACTCAACTCCATCGAAAAGTGGTTTGATGAATTACAAGTTATAAAGGAAATTGATCTGGAAATATTGGACGGTGAGTTCATTATTTTAGTCGGACCTTCGGGTTGTGGTAAGTCTACACTTCTGCGAATGATTGGCGGTTTGGAAGAAACCTCTCGTGGCTCTATAATTTTAGATGGTAATGATGTTACTGACCAACCCCCATCGAAACGTGGCCTATCTATGGTTTTCCAGTCATACGCTCTTTATCCACACATGACTGTTCGTGAGAACATGGGTTTCAGTCTAAAGGTTGCGGGAACTCAAAAGGAAGTGATAGATGATAAAGTTGGCCAAGCTGCACAAATATTGAAACTTGAAGATTTTCTTGATCGTCGACCCAAGGATCTTTCTGGCGGTCAAAGGCAGCGCGTTGCCATTGGTCGGTCTATTGTAAGGGCGCCCACTGCTTTTCTTTTTGATGAACCACTTTCAAATCTTGACGCGTCTCTTCGTGTGGAAATGCGTTTGGAGTTGGCAAGGTTACATCAGACTTTGAAGACTACTATGGTTTATGTAACTCATGACCAAGTCGAGGCCATGACTCTTGCAGACAGAATAGTAGTGTTGGAATCTGGTCGGGTCGCGCAAATTGGGACGCCAAAAAAATTATATGAGCAACCTGCTAATTTATTTGTGGCGCAATTTGTAGGTTCACCAAAAATGAACATTTTTAAAAATTCAGCAGCCGAAAGTATTGTAATAAACAACGAGTTTTTGAAGTTATTGAACAAAAATAGAGAAGCGGCAAATATTGGAGTTAGGCCCGAGCATTTTATTCTTGAACGTGGCCACAAACAAGGTTTTTTGGGACGTGTATCTGTCGTTGAATATTTGGGGGCTGATTGTTTTGTTTTTATTGATTGTGAGGGTCTTGGAACTTTAAACGTTCGCGTGGATGGCTCCGAGAAATATACTATTGACGAAGAAGTATCAGTTAACCCAGCATTGGACCATTTACATTTTTTTGATCACCAAGGTAATCGTTTGTAATGTTGATAGTATGGTGGCTTAGTCTCCATTTTGTAAGAGGTATAATGATTTGCGGTCCCTTTTTCAATTTCGATAAATTTAAATAGTTTTTCGCAGGATATATTTTTGAGTAAGTCCTACTCCCACAACCAAAAATAATTAAAAAGTAACAAGAAGCCTCAGAATTTAAACAAAATTAATCAAACCGTGCTGCGAGTGAACTGTTTTTATCAGCAAATTATTTCACAGGCTCTGGTTTTAGCAATAGAAGTCACTTCCAAATTGGAAGATATTACTCCAAAATTCATCAACAATAAAAAAGGCAAAAATTTTAGATGAAGCTCCAATCACATTATGAACTGGGCATTTTTTACTGATGGCAAAGCGCAGACGCAGATCTTCAGGCATTTCGGTAGAAGATAAATCTGGCTCGTCCTTTATATCCACTGGCGCTAGCTGGTCTCCTTTATCCCTGCCAAATATAAACAATATAGCCCGAGCCGCCTTTGACATACTAACTAAAATAGGAGTCTCTGATGCCCCTGAAATTTTGATCTCTGCAATAGAAAATAACGGAGGAGTCATAAAAAAAGGCCGCCTTCTTTACCCTGAGGGTTTACTGCTGGATACTATCCAAAATGGTCCAAAGAACGTTCTTTTAGCGGGTCAAATAAATAATCATGACATGCAGATATCAACCGCAAAGGTCTATACTGGCACTGGGGGGGCTTCTCCAAATATTTTTGATGCGGGCACTCAAAACTACAAACCATCTTGTCTCAAAGATCTGTATTCTGCTGCACGATTGGCGGACGTTCTCCCGCATATACAATTCTTTTCCAGATCTCTCGTTGCCCGAGACATAGAAGACCCTAAAGATTTTGACCTGTCGACCGCGGTTGCATCACTTTTAGGAACCTCAAAACACGTTATTGTGGCTGCTAGTGATGCTAAACACATTAGCGATATTGCAAACCTTTGTTATGAAATTGCGGGCTCTGAGGAGAAATTTCGAAAACGGCCATTTCTTTCGATTCACGCAAATCATATTACACCCCCACTTCGAATTCATGGAGAGACCTTCCATGTAATTAAAACAGCTGTGGATTCTGGTATTCCAGTGCATTGCAACATTTTTGGTCAGGTCGGAGCTTCAAGCCCAGTGACTTTGGCCGGATCAGTTGCTCAAACACTGGCTGAAGTATTGGCGGGCATGGCGTTTATACATACGATTTCATCTGAGGCGCCCAGAATTGCTGGGCCACGCCCTATGATCACTGATCTTAGAACAGGTGGAATGGCAGGAGGAGCTGGCGAACAGGCTATGGCAACAAGCATGGCAGTACAAGTCCTTCAACATTGGCAACTTCCATGCTCGGTAATCGCTGGAGCAACCGATAGTAAGCTGGTTGATTTTCAATCTGGATATGAAAAGGCTTTGACAATTCAGTCATCTTTCCAGGCTGGCGCCAATCTGATCACGCAAGCCGCCGGCACCCAGGCAAGTCTTATGGGCGTTGGCTTCGGTGCAATGGTAGCGGATAACGATATGCTGGGAGCCATCCAGAAAGCAAATGTAATTCCACAAGTAGATAAAGATACACTAGCTCTAGACGCTATTGATGAAGTGGTAAAGGGTGAAGGCCATTTTCTTGGAAGGCCAGAAACATATGAAAGAATGCGCAGTGATTTTCTCTATCCAGAACTTGCCAATCGATCTTCACTAGAGGATTGGAAAGCAAGTGATCGCCTGAGTATGGCCCAAAAAGCAGAAGAAAGAGCTAAGGAACTTTTGCATATCCACTGGCCAAATCATGGGCCCGCCGAATTTAGAAAGAAATATACCGAAAAGTACAGACTGCCGCAAAAGCCGGGTTAGGAAAACCAGATTTTCTTCGTTATTTCATGATAATTCGCAGGCAGTAAAATTAAATCAATGTATAAATAAACCTACCATTTTAAAAAATAAAACGAATCTCACTGGAATAAGCAAAACGAGGCTATTATCATAAAAGCCTTATTTTGCCATAATTTTATTTAGCAACTAGGTTTGCGCACACTGCCAGAAATTATTTATCAAATTAAAAAATTGGAGAGAAAACGTTGATTTTATTCGTACATTGTCTTTCGATTGTTTCGCTTAATGAGTGCTAGAGTGAAGCCGTCTGAATAGCGTGCGCCTCCAATCGATGCATTTTTGGTGTGAAACCGACACCTGGCTGCGATGGTGCGGTAATTTTACCCCTAGCGGTATGGATGATCTCAGGTTCTGAAAAGTCCTCCGAAAAAAATCTTTGACTTGGGAAAATGTCGCACGGGTATCCTATCCCTCCTTTTGTCGCCAAGGCAATCGAGGTACCTTGGCCAACCGCAGATTCTAACATACCACCTACCCAAATTGGGATACTGTGCTCTTTGCACAACCTATGTATCTCCAAAGCGTTGGTCAAACCTCCAACCCTGCTAGTTTTGATGTTTATCCACCTGCATGCATTGATCTGTATTGCCTTCATTGCCCGATCAAATGAAGTGATGCTTTCGTCAAGACAGATCGGAGTGATTAACTCCTTTTGCAACTTTGAATGATAAATTAAGTCATCATAAGCCAGAGGCTGTTCAATCATGCTAAAGTTCAAGTTGTCGAGTTTGCGGAACAAATCGATGTCATCAAGAGTAAATCCACTGTTGCAATCAATATGCATTACTAATTCCGGAAAAGCCTCGCGCACTGCTGCCATCATCTCGTAGCTGCATTGTCGGTTGAACTTAAATTTAACTCTGCGATATCCATTCTCGATTGCCTTTCCAGCAAGATCAACAAGCTCAGTCACATTACTCTGAACCGGGATGTCTGCCCCCACTTCAATCTCCGGATGCTTACCTCCAATTAGCTCCCAGAGTGGTGTTTTCCTGGAAGTAGCATGTAAATCCCACCAAGCTGCATCAAATGCTGACTTTGCGAATTCATTACCCTTAAACGAAAGAAGAAGGTTTGATAAATCATTCGCTGAGGAGATATGTTGCCCAAGAATTTGTGGACCAAAGCCGTCACGAGCAAGGCAAAAAGCTCCTGCTGTGTATTCACTATTGTAAAACGGCATCGGGGCTGGAGAACATTCACCCCAACCACTTAAACCGTCAGACTTAAGATTGACAAAAAGGCTTTCAATATTTGACTGATGACCATAAGCCGTTACCCAAGGCTCGGTTAGTGGCATAACTACGTGATAAAGATTAATATTCGTGATTTTCATTTTTTTGCCATTTGTTCCAAAGGTCTGAACGCATTTCATTTCAATATATCTGATTGTATGCTGGAAATTCAAAAACGGCAAATTGCATTGGCTAAGATAGACTTGTTAGAGTAAACTAAAATTAAGCCTATCGAGGGCCTTCACCTTTAAATTGACTTAAAAATTCTCCTCCGCTAAGTGGGAAGTGTTGATGTTTTCAGATAAAAAAATGTTTTAGGTTTTAATTTTTATTTGCAACTTAGAAGTCTGAGTTAATACTAATATCGGACATAGTAATTCAAAAATATTGCTTTTAAAAAAGCGGGCCATACAGGAGAACTATAGACAGCTTCTGATACTAGATCTCGATGCCCACCGGCGTTTCACAAAACAATAGCAAAAAGGCCTTGCAAGACTTTAGATTGTATCGAGTTAAAAATTTATGACGTAACTCTAATTTTTGAAAATTTATAAGTCATTTTGGAAGCGTTGACACATCAACAAAGCATTATTGATGTAGTGTCGAGATCTTTCTGTGGCATCTATAAAATTATATCTGTCCACAATCCAACCGACATAAGTCAAACTGCGTATGGCCAAAAAAAAATCTAGATGTTCTGTTTCTAATTTCCTATGACTTTTGTACCCGGTAACTAGCGCTGTTGAAATGGCTTTAAAATTTGACGTGGCGATAAATTGTTTTTGTAGGATAGTTGCTAAATCAAAAATCCGGAAGCCGAAACCGCAATCATCAAAATCTAAAAAAATGAGCTCATCTTCGTCAATCATAACATTGTCGGGAATTAAATCTGCGTGAATCATGCCATAGTCTAGACTGTCTTCTAAACCGGCCAAAACAGCGTTAATCCGATCTTTTATTTTTAACATAAAATCACGTTCGTCTTGGTGTAGATCTGGATTTTCCCAAAACCGCCCCCAAAACGGATTTGTTCCAACTAAACCGCTCCGATTCCAAGAATGTCGTTTAAACCCAGGTGGCGGCTGCCACGCATCACAGGCAATATGGAAATTCGCAAGCTTACCACCCAGATCGAAAAAAATTGTTTCAAGGTCTCTTTTACTACTGGTTAGTGACAGATATTCTTTCAAAGTCTTGCCCGTAATCCAATCAAGGCCCGTAAAAATTTTACCTCTATGTTCGACAACAAGCCTACCGTCCTTAGTAGCTATTGGGCACGGAGTATTGGCCAAATGTAAACTTACACCGGCCATAAATTGGAGTTCTGACTGAATTTCGTCAAAGTCGTGATACCCTTGTCGATGCATGCGAATAACAATAGGGCCTTTATTTGTCTCAGCCCGAAAAACCGTATTCTCACGTTGTGCCAGGATTTTAAATGTTTCGGGAGAAAACGACCAATATTCGCTAAGCTCGAGCCCTAATTGTTCAATCATACTTCGTGCCCCAAAATAGAGAGAGCATGATCAAGAACTGATAGAAAATTATCTGCATTTTCTCTTGAAAACGGCATTGGAGGACGGATTTTTGTTGTATTACCGTAGATACCAAGTTTATTTATCAAAACACCATTCTGACGCATTAGATTTACAACTTCATGAGTGAGGTCAGCTGCGGGTGTTTTACAGTGTTTTCCGTGCACTAACTCAGCGCCAAAGAACAAGCCCCGTCCACGTACGCTACCAATAACACAGTGCTTTTTTGCTAAATGCAAAAGAGAATCTTTTGCATAAGCTCCAACATCGGTCGCATTTTTGAGCAAGTTTTCTTCTTGTATTACATCCAAAACCGCGTTAGCGGCGGCGGCTGATACCGGATTACCTCCAAATGTATTGAAGTATCTAAATGATGTCCTGAATGCAGTTATAATTTCATGCGTTGTAACAACTGCAGCTACCGGATGTCCATTAGCCATGGGCTTGCCCAAAGTTACTATGTCTGGTGTGAAGCCTTGATATTGGTGCCCCCACATATGTGAACCAATTCTTCCAAAACCCGGCTGCACTTCATCTGCGATTATCAGCCCACCTGCTTGCTTTACAGCTTTAATTGTTGGATCGAGCCATTTTTCTGGGAGATCCGGAAATCCTTCATTGGCAAAGTATGGACAAAGTAGCAAAGCCGCGAAACCAATGCCTAGCTCTTCTAGCTCATCAATTGCATTTTCCACATGCCGCGCAAAATCCGAACCGTCATGCCTGCTTGCGGGTCGATAACTATCAGGCGCGGGCACAAATCTGATATTATGAGATTGGGAAGTAGATGCTTTGTTCGTTGACGACAAAGCTGCAACTGAAGCTGTGTTACCATGGTACGTATGATCGGTCACTATAATCCCGCGTTTGCCCGTTACGGCCTCACTCATACGAAGAGCAATGTCATTCGCTTCAGAACCTGTGCAAACCATAATTATTGATGAAAGAGACGCATCAAATGTTGCTGTCAATCGTTCTCCGTACTCGAGAATACCATCGTGCAAGTACCGGGTGTGCGTATTCAATGTTGCTGCTTGCCTAGCGATTGCATCCACAACTACTGGGTGACAATGGCCCACGTGAGGAACATTATTATAGCAATCTAAATATTTCTTTCCTGCTTTGTCATAAAGCCAAACACCCTCTCCTTTAACGATATGAAGAGGTTCATCATAAAACAGAGGAACATTGGGCCCTAAGAGACGAAAGCGTCGTTCTAACACAGTTTCTGCCATTTCTTAAAAATCCGTTTTTGAAATACAGAAATTTATTCACACCCTCACTCTAAAGGTAGGCGGTGCTTTGAATTCAACTTTAAGATCGCAGACTCAGCCCGCGCCTGTCAACGTTAAATCAAGTAAACTCTTAATCGAAGTGTAAATCTCAAACCGAGGGCTAAGTTTTTATATACTTTAACCTCAGGCACCAAAGAACCTTAATTTTGTGCCAAAAATTAACGCCCGCATAGATGATGACTTTTGAAAAGCTCTTCTTTTAATCAGAAAATCTTAAGGGTAACTCTGAAAATAGTGAAAGCGAGTAAGTGCCTATATTATATTAACTTTCGTTGCTATTTACCCCAACAAGCCGGAATGTTTTACTTTGAAAAGTCTTCTGGTGCGCGAGTTATATAATTGTATTCAACGTCATGCCAACTGTCTGTCGGGAAGATCCACAAAAACATAAAATCGGTTTCACCTATATTTTTCATACCGTGTGGTGTGCTTTTGGGAATGTAAACACTATCACCTTGCCTAACTGATTTTGCATCCGTTGCCGACATTAATACTTCACCTTTACCTTGAAGAATATAGTAAATTTCTTGTTCTTCGTGATAATGAAGTGGCAAGCTTTCTCCCACCGGAACGCGCAAACATCCCATCGATAAATCCTCATTTTGATGTTTCGATGCATCAAAAAGAAAACGCCAACGAAGATTTGGATTTGCTCCATTAAGTACCCGTTCTTCTGAGTGCGCTTGCCATTCAGTACTCGCAGATTTGCTAATAAGAATTTCACCCAAAACTAATCCTCCGTTTTACTTGGCTCATGCAGGAAGAACTGATTTCAGAGCCTTTTCCAATTTATACGTTATTTCGGAAATTTGGCTATCTTGCATTATAAAAGGTGGGGCAAGCAAGATGTGATCTCCTAAAAGACCGCCACGTGTACCAGCCATCGGGTAACAAATAAGCCCCGCCTCTAACGCTGCCATTTTGAGCTTCCGCGCAACTTGTAGTTCTGGGTCAAACGGTTTTTTAGTCGCACGATCTGATACAATTTCAAGGCCAAGAAACAGCCCTCTGCCCCGAATGTCCCCAATATAGGGGTGCTGGCCAAAACTATCATGCAGTGCATCATACAAGATTTTGCCCAATCGATTGCAGCAATAAACCATATTCTGATTTATTATCTTGTTAACGACTGCATAGCTTGCGGCTGTTGCCACTGGATGGCCCAGATAGGTATGACCATGCTAAAAAATACCACTTCCCGTCTTTATTGCATCGTATATAAATTCAGAACATATCATTGCGCCGATTGGCTGATAGCCAGCGCCAAGACCCTTTGCAATACAGACGATATCTGGCACGACTTGGTCTGCTTCACAGGCGAAAAGATACCCTGTGCGCCCCATTCCACACATAACTTCATCCAGAATAAGAATAACACCATAGGTATCGCAAATGTCTCGGATCCTCTGGAAATATCCCCCAACTGCAGTCACCGCACCCAAAGTTGCTCCAACCACAGGTTCAGCAATAAAGGCCATCACCGTTTCAGGCCCAAGCCGTAGGATTTCATATTCCAACTCTTGTGCCGCTCTTTGCCCATATTCGTAGGATGTTTCGATTTCATACCTTAAAATGTATTCGTAACAGGGGGCTATGTGGTGCACATCGATCAATAAGGGATGAAACTGTGCACGACGCATTTCGTTGCCACCTGCGCCAAGTGCACCGAGCGTACTCCCGTGATAACTTTGCTTACGCGAGATTAGGTGACGTCGTTCAGGTTGACCATTTTCAACATGATATTGCCGCGCAAGTTTAAGTGCCGCTTCTATGGCTTCTGATCCACCCGAAACAAAATATATCCGATCAAGCTCACCGGGAGTATAATCTGCTAGAAGTCTTGCCAGTTTTTCTGAAGGCTCTGATGTAAAAAAAACAGTATGAGCGAAGGCCAAAGTCTGTGCTTGCTTTTCAATAGCTGAAATAATATCAGGATCACCATGCCCCAAACAGGATACAGCGGCTCCACCCGAACCGTCAAAATAGGCTTTGCCGGTTTCATCGTAAATATAGCATCCCTCAGCGCGGATTGCCTTCGGTAAGTTAATGCGTGTATCACGTGGAAAAACGGAACTCATTGTTTGTTCTTCAGGCGGTTTCATCGGGTTTTATAATATTGAAAATCTAAATACATAGTTACTAGACTAAACCAACCTGCATGAATCTCTCAAAATCCCTCAGAGTTTTGGCTAGCCCATGTGCTAGCTCCGATATTTGTTCGGTAGTGATAATAAGTGGCGGGGTAATCATTAACCAATCCCCAAACTCTCCGTAATTTGTCCTACGGCCATAAATCAAAAGGCCGTTCTGCATCGCCAAATTTTGAAATAAACCGGCTGCGTTTAATTCACGCTTGAAGGGAGTTTTGGTTTCTTGGTCAGCAACTAATTCAAGTGCCAGAAGAAGGCCTATACCCCTGACATCTCCAATATATCCCCATTGCGCTTTCAGCTCTTCGAGAGCTTCTTTTAATTCTTCACCACGTTCTGCTGCGTTAGTAATTAAATCACATTCGAGCATTTCTTGCAGTACTGCATGCCCAATCGCACAGGACAATGGGTTAGTGAAATATGTAAATCCGTTCAAGAATCCACCGGCTGATGTAACAGCATTTACAATATGATCACTAGTTAGAATTGCCCCCATTGGCGTATATCCGGCGGCTATGCCTTTTGCTAATACAACAATATCTGGCTGTGCGTCTTCGTAATGGTTGCTTGCAAGAAACTTACCTGTTCGCCCCGCTCCACTCATCACTTCATCATGTATCAGGAGAACTCCATATTTACTACAAATACGACGCACTTCTTTCATATAGAAATCATCCGAAACAACCGCACCAGATGAAAGGCCACCAATTGGCTCGATAATGAAAGCCAGCACTGTTCTTGGCTCCTCCGCTTTTATACGGTCTTCAAGTTCCACCACGCAGGCTCGCGTAAAACTCTCAACAGTGTGATTTTCGGGCACTCTATAGGTCACGGGTGCGCGGACTTTGGGCATGTCCGATAACAGCGGCCCAAAGACATCGTGCATATGCTTGTCACCGGTTAAAGTGAGCGCACCCAATGTCCCGCCATGATAACTCGGATTACGTGAGATCACCTTCCATCGAGAAGACTGATTTTGTGCCAACGCATACTGTCGTGCAAGTTTTATGGCGCTTTCAACGGCTTCACTGCCACCAGAAACAAAAAAAGCCCTCTCAAACCCTTCTCCAGCAAGACTAGTCAGCAGGTTTGCTAAAAGCTCATTAGCTTCACTTTCAAATTGCCCAGGAAAAGCAAAAGAAGCCTTACTAGCCTGTGCCTTCATTGCCGAAAGCACCTTTGAATTGCATGAACCGAGGTTATTTGCTACTGGCCCCGATGATACGTCAAGGTACTTTTTGCCCTCCGTGTCCCAAAAATAAATCCCTTCTCCGCGCGATATTCGGGGCAGTCTAGGCGAGCCCTTCTCCTTCAAAAATACCTGAACTGGTTCTCCATTAGGCTCCATTCCTAAAAGCTTTTCACACGGAGTCTGGGGGGGTTGGTGGCTCATAATAAGGGACCGCAATACAGGTTTTTTGGTAAGGTTTACCTTTTGTTTTAATGCCAGTTTATGTATTTTGTACGAATAGTCTAACGGCTACTTGTATCTAAGCAACAAAAGATTTCCGAACTTGCAGACGTTGCGCCTTGATAATCTGCTGTTGATCACGCCAGCGATACCATGAAACCACCGCTGGTAAAAACCAAGGATTGCCTTGATATAGAGGCCTGGTTGGGAAAGGCAGGTCGTCTAAAGCAGTTTTACCTTCAGGCTTGCCCAAAACTTTTTGACCGAGGCGCATACCTAGATAACTGGCCATAGACACCCCAGACCCACAGTATCCCATCGCATAGTATATTCCATTGTAACATCCGGTATGTGCAAGTTCATCAAAGGTGTAGGCTACCGTACCTAACCAAGAATGGGTTATTTTTGTGTCTTTGAGGTCAGGAAAGATCCGCGTAAGATCCTTATGTAATTTTGGACCACTTATCGATGGATCGGTTTCCTTTGCTGATACCCTGCCACCGAATAGCACACGCTTGTGGTCCGGTGAGGGGCGATAGTAATAAACTACCTTGCAAGTATCGCTAACAATCCTTTTGGTCGGGAACAATTTTTGCATCAATTTTGGCTCAATTTCATCCGTTGCGATGATATAGCTGCCTATTGGAATGATCCTTCTTTTAAGCCAGGGTGTCAGACTGCTTGTATATCCATTAGTCGCAACCACTACGTCCTTACATTTTATAATCCCTTTTGCCGTACTTACCTCAAACCCTTCAGTCGTTTTATTCATAAGCTTAGCCTCACAGTGTCCTACCAAAGTTACACCAGCTCTCAGCACGATGGACAAAAGAGCATGATGATATTTCGCAGGATGTAGTGAGGCATGGCGAGGAAAAACCACCCCACCATGATATAATTCTGTTCCCAATTCGCTAAACTGGTCTTTTTTAGGAACCATGAAACTCGGTATACTCTCCGATTTTCTCACAATCTCAGCATCGCGCGCTAAGAATTCATAATGTTCTGGAGAATGTGCTGCATGAAAGCGCCCACAACGAGAAAAATCACAATCAATATTTTCTTCTGACACAAACGCTTCAATCCATTCGAGTGCAAATTCTCCCTCTCGGCGAATGTTAGTCGCTCGTTTGGAACCAAATTTTTGTGCCAGCTTATCATGCGAAGGTTTCACACTGGTGCTGATTTGGCCACCATTGCGCGTGCTGCAGCCCTGTCCTAGATCACCAGAATCAACCACTAAAACATCTCTGCCAGCACGAGCGATTTGAAGCGCGGCTTGAAGACCAGTGTAACCTGATCCAATAACCAATACGTCAACTTCTGACTTTATAGAATCGGACACAACAGGCATGGGGCTCACACCGTCGAGCCAAAAAGATGTATTCCTACACTCTGCCATCAACATTTGGGTCTCCTAGAGATTTAATGATCGCACCTTCGCAAGCTTAAATATTTATTGGCATAATATTACCCCGCTCCACTAAATTACAAAAGAAAATAATAAGAGAACGAATATGCTACAACCAAAGGAAATAGAGACAAAAAATTGTAAAGCCGACAATTAAGCATTTAAAGCATATTGATAATTATTTAAATATTAGGACAGTCTCCAATTAAGACACTGTACAATTTATTTATAAACATTAATAAAAGTTTCCGTTCTCTTGCCAGTGTTGACTATCATTTGTTTTCGTCACAGGAACTTAGCCGCCCATAATTGCCTTAACCTCAAGAAATTCTTCGAAGCCCCATTCCGCTTTCTCTCGACCATTTCCTGATTGCTTATATCCGCCGAACGGAGCGTCTGCCCCGGCAGAACCGTAGTTCAGATGAACCTGCCCAGCGCGCAATTGACGCGCAATCTCTTTAAGGCTGTCTTTGTCCGCGCCAGATACATAAGCAGCTAACCCATAATCGGTATCATTTGATATCTCTATGGCATCATCGATGCTTTGATATGTAATCATGGATAGCACCGGGCCAAATATTTCTTCCCGTGCAACTATCATATCATTTGTAACATCGCCGAATACGGTTGGTTTAGAATAATAACCGTTGTTTAGTCCATCTGGCTTGCCAGTACCACCAGCCAGAAGCTTAGCGCCTTCGTCCATCCCTTTTTTGATTAGATCTTGAACTTTGTCATACTGAACATCACTCACCAGAGGGCCAATGACAGTACTACTATCTTTCGGGTCACCAACCTTAACGTCTTCAGCTGCTGATTTAGCGATTGCGTGAGCCTCCTCTTTGCGATTTGCAGGAATAAGCATCCTGGTTGGTGCATTGCATGACTGTCCAGTATTGTGCATGCATAGATTGACGCCATCTTTAACGGAAGCCTCGAATTTGGCATCATCAAGGATAATATTGGCCGACTTGCCACCCAATTCTTGGCTTACCCGCTTAACGGTTTCAGCTGATGCCTTTGCAACGGCCACACCGCCACGTGTGGAACCCGTAAAAGACATCATATCGATATCTGGATGCGATGACATTGCTTCTCCCACAATTGGTCCAAGTCCATTAACAAGGTTGAAGACTCCATCCGGCACATTGGCTTCATCAAGAATTTCCGTAATTACCATTGAGGACAACGGGGCGATTTCAGAAGGTTTAAGAATTGCGGTACAGCCGGTAGCAAGACATGGAGCCAACTTTGAAACTACTTGATTTACCGGCCAATTCCATGGCGTTATTAAACCACAGACACCAATTGGCTCATGTCTGATTATAAAGCCTCCGTGCTCATACTCAAATTTGTGGTTGGTAAGCGCACGAATTGCCGCCTTCAAATGAGCGAGACCAACCATAGCTTGTGCTCCTTTCGAAAGATATCTAGGAGCACCCATTTCAGTTTGAATAGCGTCAGCTACGTCATCAACACGGCGCTTGTAAATTTCCCTGACAGTAGTAAGCAAATCGATCCGATGTTCAACTGGCATTTGAGAATAAGTACCGAACGCTCGTCGAGCAGCGGACACAGCAAGATCAATATCTCTTGCATTTCCCAGCGAGATCGTTGCAACCGCCTCTTCGGTTGCTGGATTAATAACGTCAAGTGTATCTTTTGTATCTGGCGTTACCCATTTTCCGTTAATATAAAATTCACGTTTTTCCATAAATATTCCCTCTTGGTAATGCTCAGATTTCCACCACAAATGTTAAATCTCCAAGATTTTTACTAAATGGTTTTTTATCCATGGTAAATGGGATAAACTTCTAAAACTGCAAAAGCGAACTTTAGCGTTTGACACCCAGAACTAACTCTACCAATAGGTAGTTTTAATTCGCTTAACCCGATTTACCGACTTTCTTTTTAAGGCCCATAGCGATCCATACAGATTTCCCAACTTTTTAGATCAGACTTTTCCCCTTTACCTTGATCATGTTTAAATTTTTTAAGCCCATCTTTTTCTTCATTTGCTTTACTGCCCAAGTCGATTTTGCGTTGAGTTCATGCAACTCTTTTTATGCTTGAATTTTAGGATGTGACCGAGCGTCAAGATTTCTCGCGTCGTTTAAACCATAATGATACAGTACCGAAGAAGTTGCCAGTATCGTTCAATAAGCATATCTCACATAGCATTTATAAATCGTTAAAGGGATCGTATCAGAGAAATGGGAAGGGATCGCGTTATGGAAGGGAACCCGTGCGTCATTTCATTCCGGATGCTATTTAACCCACAGCCCTGGTTTTCCATCTATTGACAACGCTTACAAGCTTTAACTACCGTATCAATTGTAAACATATTAAGGAATTTCTGTGCCTCATTTTCACTTGGAATATTCTGCAAACCTTGAAGAAAAAGTGAACGTAAGCGCATTGTGCGACTCAATTCGATTAGCCGCTATTGACATAGAGATTTTTCCAATGCCAGGCATTCGGGTTCGCGCAACTCGCGTTGACCACTACTCCATTGCTGACGGTAATGAAAAGCATGGATTTATCGATCTATCTATCAGACTTCGAGAAGGTAGAAGTGAAGAAGCAAAACGCGATGCCGTTGAGAAAATCTTTGAAACAATGTGCGGATTCATGGAACCCGTTTTGGAGAAAGCATCAGTCGCCTTATCTGCAGAAATTCGCGATATCAATACCAATCTGGCGCCTAAGTCCGGCAATATAAGACATAATATGTTGTGCAATCAATGAAATCGCTAAACCAAAATGTGAAAAATTTGAATGGCTTTATTAATCGTTTCAACGCAGGTGGAATAAAAAACAGGATAGCGGGTAAAGATTTAGGCGGCTCTGGCGGTGTTTTCACAACGCTCTCTCCTGTCGACAAAAGCAAGATTTGCGATGTGGCACTGAGTACCGCAGTTGACATAGATAAGGCCGCGAACGCTGCCCATGCCGCCTTCGAAGGTTGGCGTGACTTAAAGGCCACAGAGCGGCGAAAGCTAATGATCCGCATTGCAGAAGCTATCGAAGACCGCGCTGAGGAAATTGCTCTCTGCGAATGTTGGGATACCGGCCAAGCGTACAAATTCATGTCCAAAGCTGCTTTGCGAGGTGCAGAAAATTTTCGTTATTTTGCCGAACAAGTGATCCAAGCTCGTGACGGAAAACACCTTAAGTCACCCACTTTAATGAATATCACTTCTCGCGTCCCGATTGGTCCTGTAGGGGTTATTACGCCCTGGAATACGCCGTTCATGCTGAGCACATGGAAAATCGCCCCTGCCCTCGCAGCTGGTTGCACCGTTGTACACAAGCCAGCTGAGCTTTCGCCAGTAACTGCTCGACTTTTGGTAGAGATAGCAGAGGACTCTGGACTTCCTCCAGGTGTATTAAATTCAGTAAACGGATTTGGTGAAGAGGCGGGTAAAGCGCTCTGCGAGCACCCTAAAATAAAAGCAATCGCCTTTGTAGGAGAGAGCCGGACTGGATCTTTAATTGTCAAGCAAGGTGCAGATACGCTTAAGCGAAATCACTTAGAGCTTGGCGGCAAAAACCCAGTGATTGTCTTTGAAGATGCAGACCTCGAACGTGCCTTAGACGCCGTGATTTTCATGATTTATTCGATTAATGGGGAAAGATGCACATCTTCTTCGCGGCTTTTAGTTCAAAATTCGATAAAAGATGAATTCGAAGCACGGCTAATAGAAAGAGTGCGTAGTATCCGCGTAGGTCACCCGCTTGATCCTACAAGTGAAGTTGGCCCCCTAATCAGTGAAGACCATTTGCGTAAAGTAACTGGTTACTTTGATATTGCGCAAAGCGAAGGTGCAACGATTTCGGCGGGCGGCGCTACCTTAGGCGACGAAGGATACTTTGTGCAGCCCACTTTGTTTACAGATGCAAACAACAGGATGAGGATAGCACAAGAGGAAATTTTTGGACCGGTATTGACATCCATCCCCTTCGATACGGAAGAGGAGGCCCTTCAATTTGCCAATAATACTGACTATGGTTTAACAGGTTATCTTTGGACCAGTGACCTAACCCGCGCCTTACGTTTCACAGACAGGTTGGAGGCTGGTATGATTTGGGTTAATTCCGAAAATATACGCCATCTTCCAACTCCATTTGGTGGCGTCAAAGCCTCTGGGATCGGCCGAGATGGTGGAGATTGGTCATTTGAGTTTTATATGGAGCAAAAACACGTTGGCTTTGCTACAGGGCGACATAAAATCACCAAACTAGGATCAATGTAATGCCTATACCAGCGCCCAATCTCTATCCAGACTTTAACATCATTCGTCTGAGCCATGTTTGTTTAAATGTAAAGGATTTGAGGGCTTCAAGAAGATTTTACGCGGACACGCTTGGCCTGCAGATTAGTCACGAAACAAGAACACATATCTATTTGCGCGCGATGGAAGAGCGCGGACATCATTGTTTGATCCTTAAAAAATCAGACGCACCCGGCACAGTTGAGACAATTGCATTCAAGACGTTCGACGAAGAAGACCTTATACGCGCGGAAACTTATTTTAAAGCCAAAGGGCGTCCCACAGAGTGGGTAGAAAGACCTTTTCAAGGGAAAACTCTCTTGACCTCCGATAATATAGGTATGCCACTTGAGTTTTATCACAAAATGAAACGCCTTCCGTCCATTCATCAAAAATATTTGCTCTACAAAGGAGTTAAACCACTAAGGATAGACCATTTCAACTGCTTCAGCAGCGATGTGGACGCATCGGTGGCGTTTTACAATGATTTTGGATTTCGTGTTACAGAATATACAGAAGATGAAAAAAGTAAGCGTCTTTGGGCCGCTTGGATGCACCGCAAGGGTGGAGTACATGACATAGCCTTTACAAACGGAACAGGGCCTAGGTTACACCATCTTGCGTTTTGGTGCCCAACACCACTCAATATTATTGATCTTTTAGACCTGATGGCAACCACAGGATATATTGACAATATAGAAAGAGGGCCTGGCCGGCATGGTATTTCTAATGCATTCTTTCTTTATATCCTAGATCCTGATGGGCATCGTACTGAAATATATTGCTCAGATTACCAGACAGTCGACCCAGATCTCGCCCCAATTAAGTGGGATTTAAGAGACCCACAGCGACAAACTCTTTGGGGAGCCCCTGCTCCAGAAAGCTGGTTCAAACATGGCTCATCATTCGACGGTGTAAAAACGAAAGAATCAGATATGACCGCAACACCAATCATTGCACCCTAGAAAATTTGACATATTCAAAAACGGACTTGAGAGAAATGCAAGTGAAATTCGCCACATTTAGAAGTCATACTCAAACCCATTATGGAGCGGTGACAGACGATGGAATAATTGCACTGGATGACATTTTCCCCCAATGGCCAACACTATTTGATGTGGTTAAAGGAAGTGGTCTTAACGCACTAACCGAGGCCGCGTACCAGACAAACGTCACGCATAAAAAATACCAATACGAAATGGTACTTCCAAACGCCCGCCGTATTCTCTGTGTTGGGGTAAATTTTCCAGATCGTAACGCCGAATACATGGACAGTAGCGCCCAGCCAAAATACATGTCTCTCTTCACTAGGTTTCCAAGCAGTTTTACGGGACACGACCGCCCTTTAATTCGCCCCGCTGAAAGTTATACGCTCGATTATGAGGGGGAAGTTGCGGTCGTAATCGGTAAAGCTGGACGGCGAATTACTCCTGAAAACGCTTATGACCACATATCGGCAATAACTATATGCAACGAAGGTACCATTCGCGAATGGGTGCGTCATGCCAAATTCAATGTGACGCAAGGCAAAAATTGGGATCGCTCCGGTTCACTTGGTCCCTGGCTCGTTCCGTTTAAGGATCCTAGTCAGTTGGATGAAGCGCGTATCATTACGAGAGTGAATGGTGAAGTTAGGCAACAAGACAGCCTTAATAGGATGGTGTTTCCTGTTCGCCACATTGTTGCATATATCTCTACCTTCATGGGGCTAGAGTGTGGGGATATAATCATTACTGGAACACCAACTGGCGCGGGTGCTCGTTTTGATCCACCAAAATATCTGAACCCCGGTGATGAAGTCGAAGTAGAGGTGAATGGCATTGGAGTCCTTCGTAATTCAGTAAAGGACGAAGACACATGAGATCCGAAGACCATCGCAAAGCTGCAACTGCATTGCTTGCAGCAGAAGCGCAAAGATCACAAATTAGCCTCTTGTCACTTGCTAATCCAGATATGGATATAAATGACGCCTATGCCATTCAAAAAGAAATTCTCGCAGTAAAGATCAAAGCAGGAAAAAAAATCATTGGCTGGAAAATTGGCTTAACATCCAAAGCAATGCAATCAGCTTTAAACATTGATATTCCAGATAGCGGCATTCTTTTTGATGATATGTTATTTCCCCATCAAGGTTATGTTCCTAAATGCAAGTTTATACAGCCACGCATTGAAGCTGAAATTGCTTTTGTATTTAAAGAGACTTTAGCGGGTGAAACTGTGTCCCGAGAGGAAGTAATACGGGCTACTGATTTTGTCGCACCATCTTTGGAAATCCTTGATACCCGCATACAACGCAAAGACCCGAATACGGGCAAGGCTAGGACTATTTTTGATACTATAAGCGACAATGCAGCGAACGCTGGCGTTATTATTGGGAATGAAAAGCATAAAATCGAAGCCTATGATCTGCGGTGGATCGGAGCGATAGTGAGCCGAAATCAAGAAGTAGAGGAAACGGGTTTGGGGGCAGGTGTTTTAAATGACCCTATCGAAAGTGTGATTTGGCTTGCGCGTCGAATGGCAAAATATGATCAAAAAATTGAGCCAGGCCAAATCGTACTTTCAGGTAGCTTTATTCGCGCAATCGAATGTCCCTCGGGCAGCCATATCGTTGCTGATTTTGGAAAATTCGGGGACGTCGAAATTACGTTCGAATGAGAATTGGGTTACACTAATGCGGCAACTAAACTCACCGTTCGTAAACGATTTGGTCTTTCCAAATAGTCATCTTAGGCTTGACAAAGGCAATCTGTTCGGGTGGCATTTTTAAAATGTCCTCGTCAAGAACTATAAAATCTGCCCAATGGCCTTGTTCCAGTTTACCAGCCAAGCCTTCCATACCCAGAGCACGCGCGCCGTTAGTAGTAAAAAGCGGCAAAGCATCAAAGAGTGAAATTGCTTGATGTGGCGCTAAAACTCCAGGATAACTTGGATCACTATTGCAACGCGTAATCATACCGGATAGGCCAGACCACGGATTAGCATCAGGCGCGGCTGCGGGCCAGTCCGAGCCGTATATCATTTCTGCGCCCGCTTTCAGTAGATCCTTCAAACGATGATTTTTTTGCATTCTTGTATTACCAAGCAAGGATATTTGAATGGATGTTCCAGGATTTGGATACCACATTTTAGGAGAAAGTTCAGCAACTGCTTCAAGTAATTTAAATCGAGATAAGTCTTTATCCGAAACAAAATTACAGTGCGCGATTTCATGGCGCAGTCTGCTCATACCGTTAGCTGAACGCGCTGCTTCGATTGCATTAAGTCCTGCTCGTATCGCATTATCACCAACAGCATGCATCTTCACAGTGTAACCACGATCATCAAGTTCGATCAGCATGTTGTTTAGTTTGTCGCGCGGTATCAGCAAGGTTCTATCAGGATCGTGTGAAGCAACATCGTATCCGCTCTCAGGCATGTACGGCTCCAAGAAAGATGCTGTAAAACCAGGTGCTACGCCATCAATGAAAATCTTTGCAAAATTGAGATGCAGGTTCTCGTGGCTGTATTTTTTTCTAAGTTCATCCATCGCATCAAACGGAACAGGCAAGCCTCCGAGAGGACTCGAATGGACAATATGTGCAGCCATATGAACTGTAAGTTCCCCCCTTTGGTCAGCCAAGTAGTATGTTTTGAGCTCTTCCTCGAACGCCATCGGTTCCTTAAGACCGGTGAAGCCCATCGAATTGAAATACCGCATCGCCTCTTTAATTGCAGATGCCAATTCTACTAAAGATCTCTTCACAAGCGCACGGACAGGTGCTGTTGCAGTTTCAGCCAAAATGCCATTTGGCTCATCGGTCGCAGGATCAAACTCGATAACTCCACCCGGAATGCCATTACAACCTTTAACAATGCCAGCAAGGTTTAAGGCTTTGGAATTGCACCACATAAGATGTTGGCTGGCATCGTGAAGAACAATAGTATGGTGTTCAGAGATTGCATCCAAAATTTTCCTTGGATTTGAGCCCATTTTCGCCCGCATAGCCGGTCGCCAGGGACCACCAAAGATAACCCTGTCAGGACCGACCTGGTCACACTTCATCTTGACGGCATCAAGTAACTCCGAAAGGCTCGCTTCAAAACCCACATAGATGTCAAAGAGGGAGCGACATGCTCCCCACAGTACGTGCGTATGGCTTTCTATCAAACCGGGCATAATCAATTTTCCAGCAAGACTATGCTCTTTGGTTTTAGGACCTACTAGGTTTTTTATTTCTGACGTGGTGCCAATCGCTAGAATCTTACCTTTTCGCGTTGCTATAGCCCGCGACCTTGGCGTGTGTTGATCCAGAGTAAGGATATTACAGCCAGTCCATATGCGATCCGCCTTTATCAAGCGAGGCGATCCGACAAGGGGCTTTCATCCATCTGAGCGATTAGATGATGATTTAAGCGTTCCGAAAAATATGACTTAGTCGAACTAAAAGCACTGCTATCCCAAAGATTTTCAGTCTCATCAGGATCAGACTTCAAATTATAAAGTTCGCCCCAATCACAATCCTTATAGACAGTGTAACGCCAATCGCGGGTAATGACCGAACGAACACGGGCAGGTTCTGGAAAACCTAATCGACAACCGCTATCATTGTATTCTATCAATGCTTCGTCTCGTAGAGGCGTTTCTCCACGGAGTACAGGCAAAAAGCTCTTGCCCTGATTTCCGTTAAAGGTTTTTGAACCGGCACGCTCAAGTATTGACGATGCAATATCTACCGTAGAACAAAGGGCGCTTGTCTTTTCTTGCGTGCGCATCTGCGGATCAAACCAAATGAAGGGTACGCGAGTTATACTTTTAAACTGAGGTACTCCCTTTAGGATCATGTTGAAATCACCAAGGTAATCCCCGTGGTCAGAATTGAAACAGACAACGGTATTTTGGGCGTTTCCCGTTTCATTTAGTGCATCTATTATCGTCCCAATTGCGTCATCAATAAATGAAATCATACCGGCGGTAAGGGCCATCGCTTCCCTAATGTGATGATCATCAAGCATCACCGCCGTTTGTGGCGTGCTCTGCCCACTACCATCTGATTTCCAATTTTTGTGCAACCATTTCATAGGCGGCGTTGGGTTTTTGTGAACATCGTATGGAAGTGGAATTCCAAATGCGTCTGGATCATACATATGCCAGTATTTTCCTGGTGGGTTAAATGGATGATGGGGATCAGGAAAACTTACGAACGCAAAAAATGGTGAATCTTTCTCCCCTCTACCCTTAATGTAATCAATCGTACGATCACGTATATATGCCGTCGGATAAAGTTCCTCCGGAATAGGTGTTCGGTAGGCTTGCGGACAGGTAAAGTTATGAGCAAGCTGGTTTTGAGGATTATGCAGCGCTTCCCAATTAGGTGCCATTTGACGAAACCATTGATTGTAGTGTCCACCGCAACGGTCTCCATGGGACGTGACCATATCTACGTGCTTAAATCCATAGTAAGGCACTTGAATTTCAAATTTGTCATCTGACTTATAAAAGTATGGCTCTTCCAAATAGTTTTTCACACGCTCAATATCATTCCAAGCTTCTTTTGTGTTTTTAACAGATTCAATACTTTTTCCCATAGGCGCCTTGGCCGAAAATGGTTGCAGATGGCTTTTGCCAATTGCAGCTGTGTCGTAGCCGTCCTCTGCCAAAATGTTAATAAATGTATTGGCCGTTTGCGGCAAAACACAACCATTGTACCGCAAACCATGCAAACTTGGGTATCGTCCAGTCATCAAAGAAGCTCTATTGGGCATACAAACGGGTGACGCCGTATAGAACCTTTCAAAACGTGTTCCATTTTCAGAAATACGATCTATGTTGGGCGTTCTTACTACTGGATGACCATAACACCCCAGCCAATCCGCCCGTTGCTGATCTGTTATAAAAAAGAGAAAGTTTGGACGATTTTTCATGAAAATAAAACTCGCGTCACGCGTGTTGCTCCCTTATTGAAATAAAATGATGCCAGGCCAACAAGCTTAAACAAAAAATAATTGCGGTGTATTGGATTATCTCCGGTCGGGCCAATATTCCAACAGCAAGAACTAATCGGAAACCAACTTCAATGACAGATAAAGCATGCCTATCATGAAAGGCCAATGCACTAGCTACCATATACAGTACTAGGATCAAACGCGCTAATAACCAGGCCAAACTTAAAAAATCAATGCCCTCACCGTACCCAGGAAGAGGTGCATTTGATGGGCTTGTAGGATCGATCAATGCTTGATCAATTAGGAGTAGCTCTGGATAGAACGCGAAAACAAAAGGAATGGTAAACATCACAATCCCAGACCTAACTGAACTGAGACCCGTAGCCATTGGTTCAGCTTTAGTAATTGTAGAGGCCGCAAAAGCAGCCAGGGCTACCGGTGGCGTTATTGCTGACGCAACCGCAAAATAAAAGATGAACATATGGGCCGTGAAAGTAGCTATTCCCAGCCCCACCAATAGTGGCCCCATTAACAGGGCAACATTTACGTATGCAGGAACTGCTGGCATTCCCATGCCAAGGAGGACAGCCAGCAACATTGCCATAAACAAAGCAATAAATTGAAAAAATACTGAGCCATCTCCACCTAGATCAAAAGATAATAAAAAGCGAAGTACATCTATTGCCACAAATTTTGAAAGACCGGTAAAATTTAGACAAACGTCAATTACAGTCACAGCCAAAAACATTAGATAAAGTGTTGAAATCGTAATACCTGACTCTGCGAGGGCATCTAGAAGCTTGCGGGGCTCCAATCGGAATTCCTTATCAAGAAATAGAAGGATAGTTACCAAAGCAGCAGCCCACCAACCAGTCGCACCTGCGTCACCGGCTGCATTTTGAAAAATCTGAAAAACCCAAGGCAGTGAGGAGACTAGACATCGACCATTATCTTGGATGACAAACTCAGCTCCAAAAAGAGACGCAAAAGCACTACATCCAACTTGATCTTTCGGCGTGAGCAACAAAACAAGTATCAAGATCATAGGAAGTAGAATTTGACATAGATGCAACACATCTCTTGCTCCGATCCGCATCTCATCGGTTAACTCCCCAAAGGCCTCTATACCTTGTTTTCGTGATTGAAACGAAGCACTTAGGAACAGGCATAGAAAATAAGCTATTGCTGGAAGCGTTGCGGCTATTATCACGTCACGGTATGGAACCGCGGTCATAGCCGCAAGAATGAAGGCAGCTACGCCCATTACTGGAGGCATTATAGAACCGCCTGACGAAGCAGCTGCTTCCACCCCACCCGCAAAAACGCGAGAAAATCCGCGTTTTATCATCATCGGGATCGTCAAAACTCCAGTTGATAAAACATTTACTACCGGTCCACCAGAGATAGTTCCAAACATCGCAGAACTTACTATTGCAGCATGTGCTGGCCCACCACGCAAATGCCGCGTCCAGCGAAATGCCAATTTAATCAACGTACGGCCACCTGCTGATTTTCCAAATAGCGCTCCTAATATGATGTAAGGAAAAACAATATTCATAATCACGTGCATAAAACGGCCTAAGAACCCAGATGCATTATTTACCAATGCATCATGTACATTTGGAACACCATCAAGGAAGGTTCGCGGTTCTCCACCCAGCTTAGTCATTAAATACTTGTTTATGTCGTTGGGACCGTGAAAGTACCATACTAAGACCGTAAACATCGTATAAGCCGCGATCGCGAATGAGATTGCAACAAGTGGGAAACCCCATACTTTAATGTTATAGCCAAGAAAAACAAGTATTGCACCTCCCATGATTGCCACTAACCAAACTCCCGTTGTGTTGACGCATTTTGGATCATCAACAGTGTCGGGTTTCGGTAATCCCATCGTTTCAGCGAATTCAATTTCTGCTTGAAGAGTCTCAGCCTTTATTCTCGCTCTTTCACCATTCACAAGATCAATTAGACATACACTGTCAATCTCAACTAAATAGGTTATAGAAACTGATAGCGCTGATAGAACCAGAGCACTGTCCATGGATGCGCCAAGCCAAGCTTTATTGGTCCTACGCCAGGACCGCCACATGGAGTGCTTGAGGGTCACCAAAACCATCATCAAAGTGAATACGATTGGATAAAACCACTCAGTAGGAAACGAACGTATTTTGAAACGATCTATACCAGTTACGCCGCGCCAGACCTCATCCCAACCTGGAATAAGGGGGGTGCTATTTATAACACCTAGAGCAACGAAAATAAGTGCCAGCAAATAAACCAATCGGTTTGGAAACTCCGGGTCGTTAGCTTCACTATTTGAAAGATGGGACATTAAATTTCGCTGCAAATATTTAAAGAGATAGATGGCACATTTCCGAGACCTCCTATCTCTTTATTGTCTCATTTAGCCAACGCACAATCATCTATCTTATACCCTGCGTCCATCCATGCTCGCGCAGCACCAGGATGATACTTAATCGGATTCGCGCCACACATACCCTGCATGGGTGCGTCAAAGCCGACAGTATCACCAAAGGGAGCCTTGGACTTCAGCGCATCGAGCGTGTCAACGTAAGCTGCGACAAGATCATAAACCAATTGCTCATCCATATCTTTATGCACAACGTTCCCACCAATTGTAGCAAACGCCCTAAAGGTGTCGTCCTCGGATACAAAAGTCCATTCATTGCCCATTGTTGCCTGCAGTTCTGCAAGGCCTGTCGTGAATGGTGCGCTTCCGGGAGCCTGCATATATTTCTGCATTGTATCACTTTCGTAGGCAGCTTTTGGCATCGACCACCCAGTCATTTTACCAGCAGCAGTGCTGGAAGTAAGGTTCGCACCAGGAAATAGTTCTGGCAGAACCATTGCATCGGGCTCACCACTTGTTACCAAAGTAACTTGTTGACCCCAGTTAATCTGCAAACCTTCATAATCTTCACCATCTTTAAGCCCGGCAACAATTTCAATCATACTCCGGGCATTTGTAAGCGCTCCTCCTCTTGGCGGTCCATTATAAATTTTTCGCCCTTTAAGATCGTCCCAACCACCTATATTCTTTGCATCGTATGCATAAAGAAAAAATATTCCCAAGGTAAAAGGGTTTATTGCCCTTAGATTGCCAGCAAGTTCAGCTCCTTTTTCCTTACCCAACGAACCATATGGCCCCACTCCTCGACTCATAAGAAATGGAAGTATGTAAGGGGTTCCCGCAATATCTGTTTTACCCTCAGCTACATTCTGGATTGAATTAGTTAACGTTTGGCCGTCAGCTAATTGAATATTCGCGATCCCCCTTGTTCCAGCTATTTCTGTCATATGTGCCGGAGATAGATGCGTTGCTCCTCCGGGGCTTGCCGTTTCTGCTGTCAGGTTAATTTCTGAATAGGCATTTCCTCCAGTACATAATATAGCAAGGCCAGTAGCTATCAATTTTAGACTTTTCATTTTCTTTCCTCCCTTTATTTTCGTACTATAATGCTTTGATTAATAACCCACAACTTTTTTGGAAAGTGTTTAACTAAACTATCACTTGGATTAGATACTTTAAATTTATGGAGTGATACTTCGCCGAGGTCGCTTTAGAAGTTAAATAAAAAAGAGCCCAATTTGCCCTCAGTTTCAACATTGTAAAAAATTGATCTAAACGATAACAAGAGTGCTCAATTTACTAAACAGGACAAAGCCAAAATTTTTTCATAGCAAGTATTATTCGCATGTTTAAAAAGCTGGATTGAAAACCATAATTTTTAAAGATCCTATTCAAAAATTTTATTTCATATCAGGAGTGCAAATTTCAAAAAAATTACTATCGTCTTAAAAAAGATAACGTAATGAATAAATAATACACCAATTTGTTTCCTAACTTTGTGCTATTAAAAGGTAACGTTTGAAACAGATAAATTTTAAGGAACTGACTATGTCCAGAAAAACTCCTCCCTTTAGAGCCGACCATGTCGGAAGTCTTTTGCGACCTCAGTCAGTTACCAATGCTAGGCGAAAACACTTTAAAGAAAATTCCATTTCTTCGAAAGAACTAAAAGTGGTAGAGGACATGGCTATTCCTGCCTTGATTAAGATGCAAGAAGATATTGGGCTAAATGCTGTTACGGATGGCGAAGCGCGCCGATCCTTTTGGCATTATGACTTCATGGGTATGCTGGACGGACTCACTCTGGAAGAGCGCACTGAAGGTGTACAGTTTGCCGGAATGAAATTGAGGCCAATTTTCCCTACAATTACTGGAAAACTAGATTTTCCTGACGAGCACCCAATGTTGGACCATTTTCAGTTTCTCGCCCATCGAAGCAGAGTCATTCCAAAAATTTCGATCCCAGGGCCCTCATGTTGTCATTTTCGCACAAGCCCAAAAGATATAATCCCGAAAGAGTACAAAGATCATCAGGCCCTTTTTGCTGATATTGCCAATACCTATAGAAAGGCTGTTAAAAAATTTTATGAAGCTGGTTGCCGATATTTGCAAATGGATGATATCTTTTTTGCTTACCTATGCGATCCTAAACACCGCGCAATCAAAAAGGCTGAGGGTTATGATCCAGATACACTGTTTGAAAGCTACAGCTGGATGATGCGCGAAGCTATTAAGGATCGACCTAACGATATGGTAATTGGAATGCACATGTGTAGGGGAAATTTTCGCTCAACCCACGCAGCAGAAGGATCTTACGATGCGGCCGCAGAAGCAATTTTTTCAACGGGTGTAGATATTTTTTTTATGGAATATGATACCGAACGAGCTGGCGGACTTGCGCCAATCCGACTGCTGCCTAAGGGGAATCAGAGAATCATGGCTGGTTTCATTACCACAAAAACCGCTGAACTTGAGAGTATGGACTGGTTGAAGTCCCAAATTGAAGAAGCTTCAAAATACGTTGATATCGATCAATTGGGTATCGCGCCTCAATGCGGTTTTGCCTCCACGGAAGAGGGAAACACCATCACCCATGACGACCAGAGACGGAAGCTTGAACTCGTAGTTAAGGCCGCGGAAGAAATCTGGGGCGAAATATGACTTTTATTCGGATTTAAACAAGTCGCGTTAATAGTAATTTAAAGTTTGAGAACTCCTATTATGAGCTTAAAGTCTGATCCGTTTTTTCAACCTGTTTCCGCCATGGAACTTGCCCGGTTCGCGGGCATGCCAAGTTTCATGCGATTACCATACTTAACAAGGGAAAACGTCCGTTTCGCTGATATTGATATCGGTATTTTAGGCGCTCCTTGGGATGCCGGAACTACTAACCGGCCAGGAGCCCGCCATGGGCCGCGTCAATTACGTGACCTATCTACCATGATAAGGGCGCTAAACCCAGTAACTGGGATAAAACCTTTTGCAAGCGTCAATTGTGCTGATGTTGGAGACATCGCCCCAAACCCAGTAGATATTGAAGATAGCCTTAAACGCGTTACAGAATTTATAAGTACGCTGACTGAAAATAAAATCACTCCACTGACAGCCGGTGGCGACCATCTGATTACGCTACCCATTCTGCGTGCCGTGGCCGAAGGAGGGCCAATCGGCCTCATTCAATTTGATAGCCACACTGATCTTTTTGACACATATTTTGGGGGATATAAATTCACACATGGAACTCCTTTCCGACGAGCTATTGAAGAGGATTTGCTCGACCCAAAACGATGTGTTCAAATTGGCATCAGAGGAACAGCTTATAATCTTGATGATATTAAATGGGGCTTGGAGCAAGGTATACGGATAATTCGGATTGAAGAATTATTTGAGCGCGGCATCACCAACGTGATGAAAGAGGCGCGCGATATCGTTGGTCAGGATAGAGCATATTGTTCATTTGATATTGATTTTGTAGACCCTACCTTTGCTCCGGGCACGGGCACACCGGAAATCGGTGGACCAAACAGCTTTCAGGCGCAACAGGTAATAAGGGAATTAAACGGTATCAATTTAGTTGGGGCCGATTTAGTCGAAGTCTCGCCCCCATTTGATCAAACTGGTGGGACCGCATGGCTAGGTGCTTCCTTAATGTTTGAACTACTCTGTGTGCTCTCACAGTCCGTTTTGTCCCAAAAGGGTTGATGCCTTATAGATTTAATGGGAGATAAATCCTTCATAAAAAAGCGTTCTTGGTCTGATTAGAAGATGTCTCTTAAAGTGTTTAAAATTTATTTTCAGTTGT
This sequence comes from Paracoccaceae bacterium, assembly GCA_902633655.1. Taxonomy (GTDB): domain Bacteria; phylum Pseudomonadota; class Alphaproteobacteria; order Rhodobacterales; family Rhodobacteraceae; genus LFER01. The sequence continues at coordinate 6,911 of CACPHA010000007.1, read as the reverse complement.
CTTTCCCATTTGCTTAGTATGTCTTGGTAATGGTAATTATCTTAATAATTATGAGTTGTTGAAGGTTTCTTCCCGAAATTCATTCGGTCCAATACTACGCCTATATTAAGATTGACTACAAAAATTAAGCGGTATCTCTTTATTACGTCAGGTTTATTTTTTTTGTTGTATCTCCTTATCACGTGACGCCAACCATACAACAAAATCTCGGACCGTTCCCTCGTAATCGGGTCCAGCCAATGGTCCTCCATTCGCATAACGTGACCCAAGGGCCTCTTGCATCAGTTCAAGTTTCTCTCTGTCTTCACGATTAACCTCTGTCCACAGTGCTATTCGGGCGTCTATTGTTTGTGCATCTAATTCTTCACCGTAGACTGACATAGTCCAACGAACGTCAACTCGACTGGATGAGCGCGGCAAAAGACTTAGTGAAACAAGAAGTGGGGGTGCGATGCTCACAACCTGACACGGGAAAGCGGCGAATAAAAAGGAAGCATGACGTTCACTTTCGCTCAACTTATCCGATCCGCGTCCGCGCGACGAAATGTGATCAGGGTAATGCGCTGTGTAGCTTGTAAAGCCTAGTCCAGATGGACCCTTTTTGCTAAGCTCTGTTGGCGTATATCCATGAAGGGTTTTAGGATGCACGACTGAGAGATGATATCCCTCCATAAAGTTTTCCACCAAACATTTCCAGTTAGTATTCCAGACTTCATCTGCAGTATGTACCAATCTATAAAATGACGGATTATAGGAGTGCAGCTTTTCCGTTAAGTCCTTAAGATCTTCAACAAGATTGGTTGGAGTATCTGATAGAGAAACATAAACAAACCCAAACTTTTCAACACAAGGAAATTTTGGAAGAGAGCAGGTTTCAGGATTGAAACTTTTGTTTTCCATCCTGGGTGCTCGAATTAAGTCACCACTTATTTTATAAGACCATGCATGGTAAGGACATACAAACATCCTAGCGTTACCGCATCCTTGAGCGAGTGGCATCCCACGGTGTCGACATAAGTTAGACAAAGCCTTTATACCATCACCAGAGTTCACTAGGATAATTAGCTCATCAAATAATTTAAAAGTCCGGTAATCACCTTTTTCCGGTAATTCATCAACGCGTCCTACGCAGTGCCATCCTGCCTGCAAAACTGTTGCTTTTTCATAAGCAAAGTATTCCTCATCCACATAATGTTGACCAATTAATCCACGAGGGCAGTCTAAAGGGTTTGCTGCGATATCCGAAAGCGTTTTGCGTAAAACAGTAATTCTTGAAGGCCTTTGCTGTTCAACCTCACTAAGACCCCCGTCAGCCATAATTACCGACCCTGCTGTTGAGATAATGCGCAAAATCATAATTTGGTCGCTCAAGATGCGATAGGTGACCAGGCTCTGCCTTTTCCGAGCACAAACCGCGATAGACTTTTTCCGTACAACCCCGATCTTCAACATTTACTTCATCAAGAAGTACCTTGAGCTGCCTAAAATTGTCCTGCGCATCTTCATCATCCATATAATCAGCAGACATGCCACCACCAAAACCAATTTGAACCTGCCCGACACCCTTAGGGTGAAGAGAGAGATACCAAAAATATCCTGGTGTTAACGTTATCAGTAGACTAGGGTAAATCGCCAGCAAATATGTCATCCGGCGCCGCTCATCTTTAAGGATCGTGTTGTTCGGATGAGCGAGTGCAATGCGAAGCGTGTCATCCTTCAAAATCGTGTGATAATTAAATGCTGCTTCACCAGGTGGGCATACCATCTCATTGAGTTTTGATAGGCCTCCTATTGTTCCAGCATGACAAACTGGCAAGTGATAACTTTCCATAAAGTTTTCCGCCAACACCTTCCAATTAGTATCCCAAACGTGGTTCTCATAGAATGTTTCAACATAATCCGACATGTTGTAGTCGTAGATATGTGCTTCAACGCCCTTCAAGTCATCTAATACTAGATTTGCTTGGGGATTTAGTGTTATAAAAATCCAACCAAGCCATTCCTCACAACGAATAATCGGCAACGAATAATCCGCTTTGCAAAAATCGACATTCAACTTCATTGCGGGTGCACCACGCAAACTGCCATCAAGGTTATAAGTCCATGCGTGGTAAGGGCACACTATAGAGGAAGTTTTTCCTCTCCCTTCCAGCAATGTCGACATTCTATGGCGGCAAACATTTGACATTGCCCGAATATTACCAGAGCGATCCCGTAAAACGATGATAGGTTGATCGGCAAGGTTCAGTGTCATGTAATCACCCGGTTCAGACAATGACGATGATCTTCCCACACAAAACCAGTCCTTCATGAAAATATGTTCTAACTCTGCAGCTAGAAAATCTTCTGATTTGTAAACCGAGGGGGGCATAGCGCGGGCTTTTTCGAACGGAAGAGATACGTTGTCCCTAAGCTCTCCTATCGCATCTTTCATTATAAAACCCCTTCACACGCAAATTTAAACTTTGAAACAATCAGGTAACTATGCTGTATTAACCTCTATCGACAAGAGCACTCAAGTCAGTCTAGGCCCTAAATTATTTGAAATACCGCCTGTTTACGACTTTTATCTGCTTTCAATGATGCATTAGCATATATTAGTTTTCATGTGATGTAAGATGCTTACGGTCACATAATTTACATTCTGCGTCATTGAAATAAATCCAAACCGGTGAATTAAATTTTTGTGCTGCCCAAAATTCTTTCGGTCTGGAGAAGTATGCCTTTTTTCGTGGGAGTAGTAACTCAAGTAATATTTTATCGAGACTTTTCTGTCTATAATTTTTTAAAACTTGCAAAATCAGCTGATACTATCACATCGTCCACAGAATGGTTTTCCGCACCTCCAGATAATCTTTCTCTTCATCAATAAACCGCGTTCTAATAGTATCTTTCTGCTATGTTCTGCATCATCTAGTAACGACCTCCTTACAGCAGCAACATCCTCAGAATATATGAGTATCAGATATCTTTCATTAACCTCAAGGCATCATAGATTGCTGCGTGAGTATTTCGGGCACTGACGGCATCACCAATTCGAAACAATTGAAAGTCACCCGTGCTCTTGAGCAAAACACTTTGTGGGCGCCCTTTAATAAAAGCCTCATAATCAATGGCACCAGCATTTGACGACAAAAGTTTGAGCTCGAAGTAAAGATCGTCAAGCGGTATAACCCCATAGTTCACCACAACCTGATCATAATTCTTTTCATGGGTAAAGTTACTATAATCAGTACCAATCTTTGCCCTCAGTAAGTTGTTATTCCGCGTCACATCGAGCAGACGTTGAGCAACGGTAAAAGTCACTTTCTTATCTTGAAGAACACGCATATATGGTACCAAATTCATCCCCATGATGTCCGGCGCAAAAATACGATCTGGCGTCATTACCTCGATAATTGCACCCGCATTTGCCGCCACCTCTGCCGCCATCAGACCAGGATGATCTCCGCTTTCATCATAAATCAATACGTTCTGGCCAGGTAATTTATCCCCAGAAATCAAATCCCAAGCACTGATTACCAACTCCTGATCTCGCCCACTTTCATAAAGCTCAAGATTTGGAAGCCCTCCGGTTGCAATGATCACAACATCGGGGCGCAGCTTTATTACGTCCTCAGCAGTAGCATAAGCGTTGAAGTAAAAGACTACATCCCGCGCAGCACATTGGGACATCCGCCAATCAATAATACTGATCATTTCTTTTCGGCGTGGATTGCGCGCAGTAAGACGCACTTGGCCACCAGGGTTAGGCTGCGCTTCTAAGACGGTGACTTTATGTCCCCGCTCAGCCGATACTCGCGCGGCCTCCAAGCCACCAGGCCCTGCGCCAACGATAACGATATTTTTGCGCTTCAATGCAGGTTTTATATCATGGGGCATACTTAATTCCCGCCCAGTGGCGGCATTATGCATGCATAACGCTTCGCCTGCCTGATAAATTCGATCCAGACAATATGTCGCCCCAACGCAGGGACGGATATCATTTTCCCGGCCTTCTGAGATTTTTCGCACAATATGTGGGTCGGCCATATGTGCTCGCGTCATTCCAACCATGTCCAGCAATCCTTCAGCAACCGCATGGCGAGCTGTTGCTACATCAGGTATACGAGCGGCGTGAAATACTGGTAAGGTGGTAATTTTCTTAACCTCACCAGCAAAATCAAGATGGGGTGCGCTGCGCATACCCTGTAAGGGAATAACATCTGTCATGGCAGGGTCAGTGTGCACCCGGCCCCTGATCACATTCAAAAAGTCAAAAAAGCCCGACTGATCAAGGCGCTTTGAAATTTCCAAACCCTGTTCAAGAGTAATCCCACGCTTTTCAACTTCATCCGCCGTATATCTAAGTCCAACGATGAATTCACTACCAACACGTTTGCGGATCTCTCGCACGACATCAAGCAAGAGCTTCATTCGCGACTCAAGGGTTTTTCCACCATAGGGACCATCAAGGTCATTTGTAAGCGGTGACCAAAATTGATCTAGTAAATGGCCATAAACCTGCAGTTCCACGCCATCCATACCACCTTCTTTCATGCGTTCTGTGGCGTCTCCAAAATCTTTAATAATCCGCTCTATATCCCAATCCTCTGCCAGTTTAGGAAAGGAACGATGCGCTGGTTCTCTGTGCTTTGACGATGAAATTGACGGCAGCCAGTCACCTTGTGACCAGCCTGTCCGGCGTCCCAAATGCGTTAATTGAATCATGACGGCGGTTCCATGTTCATGGCAGGCATCGGTTAAGTTTCGGATCCAGGGAACAACTTCATCTTTATACGCAAGGACGTTGTTGAAAGCGGGTGGACTGTCTTTAGACACCGCAGCAGAGCCTGCTGTCATGGTGAGCGCAACTCCGGCCTTAGCCCTTTCTACATGATAAGCAGTATAACGTTCTTTCGGCATCCCGTCTTCGGGGTAAGCCGGCTCATGACTTGTAGTCATGATACGATTACGCAGTGTAAGGTGTTTGAGTTGAAAGGGTTGTAACAGCGGATCACTTGACATTACAGGCTTTTCCAAATTCCAGCTGCGATTATAAGTAACCATTGCGTATCTTCATAAAGTCATCGCAGACGATATTTCCTAAACTGTCAATACTGAAATTTTTCTTCGACAGTTACATATGCCGTGTATTTCACAATTTTGCAGCGACTTTCAAGCCTTCAAGAACGGCCTCTTCTACAGTTCGTGGGCTTAAACAATCCCCAATTATATGAAGTTCTCCTTGAAAATCCGATGGATTTTTTAGTTCGTCCTCTAGACTTGTATCAGGTACTTGTCCAAGTGCTGTGACCACAGTATCGACATCTTGTAAGACGACAGGTTCGCCGCTCAATACGTGCTGGAAATATGCATTTTCTGAGTCGGCTCCATAGAGCCTCACATGAGGAATAACGTCCACGTTTAGTTTGTGAAGATCACCAAGCCATTTATCACGAGCGTATTGGGGGATTGTTTGTCCAGCAACCATCCCATTGACCGCTAACCTGACATGACATCCATCTCTTGCAAGCCGTTCAGCGAGGCCGAGGCCAATCCAATCACACCGCCAATCAGCAATAACAACCCGCGAACCTATATTTAAATGACCTTGAAGGACTTGCCACGCATTTGCGAGATGGGCCTCCTCCGTATTGCCTAATTCTTGTTCATTGGGCTTTGCTCCAGTCGCAACCACTATGACATCTGCTCCAATTTTATCGATTAAATCAAGCGTTACGCGGGTGTTTAATTTTACTGAGACGCTTGATTTATCGAGTTCTCTTTGCAAGTTGGTAATCACACCACCGAACTCTGCACGCCCAGGAAGCATTTGGGCAAGTCGCACCTGACCGCCAAGAACTTTAGAAGCCTCAAACAGCGTCACTTCATGCCCGCGATTAGCTGCCACCACTGCAGCCTTCATACCGGCTGGCCCTCCGCCAGCCACAACTACTCTCCTGGAGGTCGCGCTTAAAGAGATCGTTCCATATTCCAATTCACGACCCGTCTCTGGACGTTGTATGCAGGAAATTGGAAAGGCGTTGAGCATATGGCCTATGCAAGCCTGATTGCAGGCCACGCAAGCGCGTATATCATCCGTATCTCCGCTTTGGGCTTTCTCCGGCATGAACGGATCAGAAATCAAAGCACGTGTCATTCCGCACATATCGGCTTGACCAGACGCAATTACTTCTTCTGCAACATGCGGTTGATTAATCCTACCTGCCACAAAGATAGGCTGTGAAACTCGTGCCTTTATCGCAGCAGAAATCGGTACCGTATAGCCAGCCTTGTAAGCCATTGGCGGAACAATGTGAGTGGAGCCATGAAGTCCTGCTGAAGTACCAGCTGTTACGCTCAGGTAATCAAGAGCTGTCTCACCGTCAAGCGCCTGGCAAACCTCAAGCATTTCTCTCAAATCTGTCCCTTGATGTTCCTGTTCATCACCGGATAAGCGCAGGCCCAATATCATATCTTCACCAACGCCACTGCGCGTAGCTGCAATAGCCTCAGTTAGAAATCGCATCCGATTTTCTCGCGAACCGCCATAAGCATCCTGTCTCTGGTTTACATTGGGGTTCAAAAATTGACCTATCAAATACCCGTGCGAACCAACTAATTCGACCCCATCTAACCCCGCTGCGCGGATATTTCGTGCGGAAATATAAAACCCTTCAAGAATGTCGTTGATCATACTTGCAGGCATCTCGCGTGGCATAACATGAAAACGCTCATTTGGGATACTTGATGGCGCATATGCAACCGAATGTGTGCCGTCCGCAGATAGTGTCATTTCCCGTCCAGGGTGTGATAGCTGTGCAAATACAAAGCATTCATGGCCATGGCAGGCTTCGGTAAGTCTAGCATAACCCGAAATGCAAGCAGGATCATAAGCCCGGATCGCAGGTCGCCCACTATCTCCAGAG
>CACPHA010000006.1 GCA_902633655.1 Paracoccaceae bacterium | reverse complement strand
GAAGATCGTGTAAAATTCGTTGAAGATTTGTTCTCTAATTTGGGAAAGCACGTGAAAGCTCTTGATGGTGTGGTACTGGACCTTGGTGTTTCTTCCATGCAGCTCGACCAGGACGCTCGCGGATTTTCGTTTTTACGCGATGGACCACTTGATATGCGCATGTCGCAAGTAGGGCGATCTGCTGCTGATCTTGTCAATAGTTTGACCGAAGTAGAACTTGCTGATACATTATTTGCTTACGGGGAAGAGCGTGCAAGTCGTCGTATAGCAAAAGCGATCGTTGCGCGAAGGAAAATAAAGCCATTTGAACGGACGCTTGAACTTGTAGATATAATACAAAGAGCTTTACCAAGAGCTAAACCTGGACAGGTGCATCCCGCCACTCGTTGTTTTCAAGCACTACGCATTGCAGTGAATAATGAATTTGAAGAACTATTCGAGGGCCTTCATGCGGCAGAAAAGGCCTTAGTGCCTGCCGGTTTTCTTATTGTTGTAACCTTCCATTCACTCGAAGATCGCATGGTGAAAAGATTTTTTCAAGCGAGGTCTGGCCAATCATCGAGCGGTAATCGCTTTGCTCCCGAAGTCAAAATGCCAAAACCAACCTTTGAGCTCGTCACAAAGAAAGCAGTGTCTGCTGAATTTCAGGAGGTTGAAGCCAACCCAAGAGCGCGATCAGCAAAATTGCGGATAGGTCGACGTACCTCAGCTCCGTTTGAAGTCGTGGTGACCGCAAAAGACCTTGGCATGCCATCACTTATAGGAAAACATCGTGCGTAGTTTTATATCGGTCTTGATGTTTGGAGCGGTCATGGGACTTGCGTATTGGGCCTATCAAGAAAATGTAAAAACCAAACTAGAGCTTACTTATGCACAGGAATTGCAAAAAGCGCTTGGTGAAGCCCGAAGTAGGTTAACTATTTTGCGTGCAGAATGGGCCTACCAAAACAGACCACGCAGGCTGCAGCATTTAGCCGACATGAATTATGACAATTTACAGCTCCTTCCACTGCGTGCAGATCATTTTGCGAGTATTGATCAAGTCAGGTTTCCTGCTCTACCCAGGCTTAATTTGAGTGGATTGGAAATTGTTGAAATAGCGAACAGAGGAGACAGCAATGACTGAGCCTTCCTTGCGCTCTCCAATAAGACCTCTTGGATATATATTATCAGCACGCGCCAATGGTCACGACACACTCAAAATCGAAAGAGAAAATATAGAAAAACGGCATGAAGGCGCTCGAGAAAATAATCGCTTAAGAGCCCAGGGGCGGCTTTTGTGTCTCGGGATTATGTTTTTATGTCTTTATGTTGCGGTAGCTCTTCGCATCGGACTTTTGGCAGCCTCCGAACCTAGTGAGCCTAAGTCGCAGCGCGCAGGTGCCTCAATTATTGCGCAGCGGGCTGATATACAAGATCGACAAGGCCGTATCTTGGCGACCAATATGGATACTCATTCACTTTATGTCGAAACAGAGCATTTAGTCGATCCAGCCGGCACTTCACAGGAGTTAGCCAAAATCTTTTCAGATCTTAATCCGAAGAGACTGTTTAAAGATTTTACCAGCGATCGGAGGTTCCTTTGGGTCAAACGTAAAATGAGCCCCGAGCAAATGCAAGCGGCTCATGATATTGGGGATCCAGGTTTGCGTTTTGGTCCGCGAGAAATGCGTCTCTATCCCAACGGCAGGTTAGCAGCGCACGTACTGGGTGGGGCAAGTTTTGGGCGTGAAGGTGTCCACGCGGCGGAAGTTGTTGGAGTGGCCGGGATTGAAAAAGTGTTTGATAGTCGTTTGCGTGATCCAATACATTCGGGTCAACCCTTGCAACTCACACTGGATTTATCTGTACAGGCTGCGGTAGAGCAAGTCCTTCATGGCGGTATGAAGCTACTTAATGCTAAAGGTGCTGCCGCCGTTCTAATGGATGTACATAGTGGAGAGCTGATTGCTCTGACCTCTCTACCAGATTTTGATCCAAATAATCGTCCTGATCTGCCCAAGCAAGGTAAGGCAGCCGACAGTCCCCTATTTAACCGAGCAGTTCAAGGTGTTTATGAGCTTGGCTCGACTTTCAAAATTTTTGCGATCGCTCAGGCAATGGAACTTGGCCTCGTTTCTCCAGAAACAATTGTGGATATAAGAGGACCCATTCGATGGGGAAAATACAGGATTTCCGACTATCGAAATTACGGAGAACAGCTGAGTGTCTCGGATATTATCGTCAAATCAAGCAATATTGGTACAGCGCGAGTTGCAACCATGATTGGGAGCGAACGTCAAAAAAGTTTTATGGGATCGCTTGGGTTTCTTGAGCCAATCCCACTTGAAATGATCGAAGCAAAAGGAGGAAGGCCTCTTATCCCAACTAAATGGTCAGAGCTTTCAACCATGACTGTGTCGTATGGCCATGGGCTTTCGGCTACACCACTGCATCTGGCAACAGGTTATGCGGCAATAGCCAATGGTGGGTACAAAATCACACCAACACTTGTTTTGGATCGAAATGCACCACTAAAGACACGGGTTTTATCACCTGAAATAGCAAATGCTTCTTTAAAAATGCTGCGTGCTGTAGTAACAGACGGCACGGCATCAATGGCAGAAGTTGCAGGTTATGCCGTTGCTGGAAAAACTGGGACTGCAGATAAACCCGGGAAAGGTCGCTACCAAACTGACAAAGTAATTGCTACCTTAGCTTCCGTCTTTCCTGCTTATGAACCAAAGTATGTTCTAGTCGTTGCATTGGATGAAGCAGAAGATCGAACAGGGTGGGAGCCGCGACGGACAGCAGGCTGGACTGCCGTCCCGGTAAGTGCAGAAATAATTCGTAGAATTGCTCCTTTGCTCGGCCTCGCCCCGCGGTTTGAAAACTAGTCTGTCGATGTTATACTCATCTGATAGGCATCACAGATTTAGGCACACTGCCTAAATGACGGCAAATAGACGTCGGGAAAACCCGCCATGAGCAGAAATGTAAAAACCTTGATTGACTTGGGAATGACGCCCTCAAGGCCATTTGATATATGCGTATCTGAGATTTGTAGTGACAGTCGCTACTTAAAAACTGGAGCATTATTTGCGGCACTTCCTGGTGTCCTTGCTCACGGTGCGAGTTATATCCCGGACGCTTTGGATCGCGGAGCGGTTGCGGTGTTAACAGACAAAACGGGTTATGATATTGCCCGGTCGCTCGATGTTCATGACAGGGTAGCATTCGTTATAGCAGAAGATGTTCGAGCTACGCTCGCCGCCGCTGCGGCATTGTGGTTTGAAAGACAGCCCCAAACTATGGTGGCTGTTACGGGAACTAATGGAAAAACATCAGTTGCCAGTTTTTGTCGCCAAATCTGGAGTGAATTGGGTTTCCAGGCTGTCAATATAGGTACAACAGGTGTTGAGGGTGCACGCACCGCACCACTGACGCACACAACACCAGATCCAGTCACTCTTCACGGTGTGCTTGCTGAGTGCTGTGCGGCTGGCATCACCCATGGTGCAATGGAAGCATCAAGCCATGGTCTGGCACAACGTCGTCTTGATGGAGTTAAAATCAGCGCGGCGGGATTTACAAATTGCACTCACGACCATCTGGATTATCACGAGAGTTTCGAAGAATACTTTGCAGCCAAGGCCGGTCTATTTGATAGGATACTATCTCCGGATGGAGTGGCAGTGCTGAATGTAGATGATCAGAATGTTAATAAGCTCGCTGAACTTAGAAAGAGTCGTGGTCAGCCTTATTTGAATGTTGGGCACACTATTACAGCAGATTTACAGCTACTTGCACAAAAATATGATGTAACGGGGCAAACCCTGCGTTTTGCTTATCAAAATAAAATACATCAAACTTTTTTATCACTGATTGGAGGCTTTCAGGCCGGAAACGTCCTTATGGCTGCTGGATTGTGTATGGCAGCTGGACTTGATTCACAGGATGTTTTTGGAAGTCTGCATCAGATTCGAACAGTGCGGGGCCGTATGCAACATGCTGCAACGCGAGCAAATGGAGCTCCTGTATTCGTAGATTACGCCCATACACCAGATGCGGTTGAGACCGCAATAAGTGCCTTTCGGCCTCATGTGATGGGACGTTTAATCACTATAATTGGTGCTGGCGGGGACCGTGATCCCCAAAAAAGATCCTTAATGGGGGCTGCCGCTGCCAAAACTGCTGATATTGTAATAGTCACTGATGACAATCCAAGGTCGGAAAATCCGAGTGAAATCAGGCAAATGGTTCTGGAGGGGACAGTGAGGCATGAAAATACTTTCGAATTTGGAGATCGCGCGGAAGCCATACTTCGGGCTGTAGATATGCTCGATGTGGGTGATGGTCTTTTGATCACCGGAAAAGGACATGAAACAGAGCAAATTATTGGAGAGGATGTTCTGCCCTTTGATGATGTTGAACAGGCAAGCGTGGCGGTTGCAGCGTTAGACGATGTTTTGTGATTGACTTATGGGAAAGCAAAGAGGCTGAAGACGCCACAGGAGGCCGGTCTACCTGTGACTGGGTGGCTAGTGGCGTGTCCATTGATACTAGAACGCTAAAATCTGGCGATATGTTTGTTGCTCTTAAAGATGTCAGAGATGGTCATGATTTCGTTGCCGATGCCTTTTCTAAAGGCGCCGCTGTAGCTGTTGTTTCTCACGTGCCTAAAGGTTTACCTAAAAAAGCTCCTCTTCTGATTGTAGATGACGTGCAAAGTGCTTTGGAAAGTCTTGGAGTGGCTTCAAGAAGGAGATCTAATGCGCAAATTATTGCTGTTACTGGATCTGTTGGAAAAACATCAACAAAGGAAATGTTGCTAATTACCTTGGCGCAGCAGGGCCGCACCCATGCTGCGGTCGCTAGCTACAATAACCATTGGGGGGTGCCGTTGACATTGGCGCGCATGCCAAAGGACACGCAATTTGGTATTTTTGAAATCGGCATGAATCGCCCTGGTGAAATTACCCCACTGACCCAACAAGTGCGCCCTCATGTTGCGTTGATCACAAATGTTTCAGAAGCTCATCTCGAAGCGTTTGACAGTGTCGGCGGCATCGCTTTTGAAAAGGCATCGATTATGGAGGGATTGGTGGATGAAGGCTGCGCTATTTTGAATGGGGATATTTCAACCACTGAAATTCTGAAAAATGTTGCAGATGTGATCGGCTGTAAGCAGATCTGGTTTGGAAACTCATCAGGAAATGCAAAGCTGATTAGCTGCGAAAGACAAGAAGAAAAAATCCACATTCACGCACTTATAAATGGGTTTCCTCTGTACTTTACGTTGTCAACTTTAGGTCAGCATTTTGCCTTAAATGCCCTGGCCGCTATTGCCGCCATTCAAGCTCTTGGTGGTAATTTAACGAAAGCAGCAGCCGATTTGGTACTCTGGACTCCTGGTTCTGGGCGTGGTGCCCGTAAAGAGCTAAATACATCGCTTGGTAAGATTGAGCTTATTGATGATGCTTATAATGCTAACCCCGCATCAATGATCGCAGCTCTCGAAATGTTGGCAGCTACAAAAGCAAAACGCCGTATTGCCATTTTGGGAGATATGCGAGAGCTAGGCTCGGCGGCGGATACGTTTCATGCGGCTCTTTCAGAACATTCTGCTATAAAAAAATTAGACAAGTTGCATACCGTTGGCACACATATGCGTGCGCTGCACAAAAAGCTTTCCCAGTCGCAGAGGGGCGTACACTTTGCTAAAGCGCAGGATCTACTTTTATATTTAGAACATTTAATACAAAAAGATGATTGCATCCTTGTTAAGGCTTCACTTGGAACAGGTTTGAAGGTTATCAGTAAGGCAATATTGGCGCTAGACTATGCACCCCAACAAACGGCACGTAAGGAGGCTTGAATGCTTTACTGGCTTACCGCTCTATCAGATGGCGGAGATATTTTTAATCTATTTCGCTACATAACTTTTCGGGCAGGAGGAGCTTTTTTTACATCACTTTTTTTTGGCTTCCTGTTTGGGCGACCACTGATCAATGTACTACGACGTAGACAAGGGAAGGGTCAGCCCATTCGGGATGATGGTCCCGAAACCCATTTTGCAAAAGTTGGTACCCCTACTATGGGCGGTTTGTTGATTCTGTCAGCTTTACTAACGGCTACGCTACTCTGGGCGCGGCTTGATAATGTATTTGTCTGGATCGTGTTGATGGTGACTTTTTCCTTTGGTCTGATCGGTTTTGCAGACGATTATGCTAAGGTCAGCAAACAAACAGCAGATGGGGTGTCTGGGAGAACCAGGTTATTGCTTGGCTTTGTTATATCTGGCGTTGCGGCCTATGTGGCGGTTATCAGTCACCCAGGAGATCTTCAGTATAAGCTTGCATTGCCATTTTTGAAAGATACCTTAGTCAATCTGGGGTTCCTTTTCATACCATTTGCAACGATTGTCATTGTTGGGTCCGCAAATTCGGTGAATATTACAGATGGGCTTGACGGTCTTGCTATCATGCCGGTCATGATTGCCGCTGGAGCTTTGGGTGTGATTGCATATGCGGTTGGCCGAAGTGATTTTACCGAATATTTAGATGTGCATTATGTGCCTGGCACAGGTGAAATTTTGATTTTTTGCTCTGCCTTATTTGGAGGAGGGCTCGGATTTTTGTGGTATAATGCGCCTCCAGCAGCGGTATTTATGGGGGATACAGGTTCGCTTGCCTTAGGTGGCGCATTGGGTGCCATAGCAGTGGTAACAAAGCATGAAATTGTACTCGCTATTATAGGTGGTTTATTTGTCGTTGAGGCTCTATCGGTAATTATTCAAGTCATATATTTCAAAACGACCGGAAAGCGCGTGTTTTTAATGGCACCTATCCATCATCATTTTGAAAAGAAGGGTTGGGCAGAACCACAAATAGTAATTCGTTTTTGGATCATCGCTTTGATATTGGCGATGATTGGGTTGGCGACACTCAAGGTACGGTAGAGAGCAAGACTTTACAGTACTCTTTACGCCACATAGTCTTATGGAATGTGAAATAGGTACATTTGGGTCATTATGATCGCTGCAAAACAATTAAAAGGACAGTGTTACGCCGTGCTTGGTTTGGGACGCACTGGACTTTCGGCGGCCAATGCGCTTATCGCTCGTGGCGCGGATGTTATTGCCTGGGACGATGGATTTAAAGCACGCGAAACGGCCAAAAACGCGGGCATAGAAGTGCTGGATCTTAATCGGTTTCGTGACTGGCCTACAGTCACATTTCTAATTGTAAGCCCTGGCATTTCGCATCTTTATCCGGATCCTCATCCAGTCGTTTATGCAGCGATGCAACAAGGTGTGCCGATTGACAATGACATTGGCTTATTTTTCCGTTCTTTTGCGTCTTCGAGCTGGTTAGAGTTTGAAATACCACCTAAGGTCATAGCAGTCACTGGTTCAAACGGAAAATCAACTACGAGCGCCTTGATTTACCACATTCTGGAAAAATCTGGAAGATCCACGCAGCTTGCAGGAAACATTGGTCGCCCAGTTTTGGACATTGATCCGCCTCAAGATGGTGAAATAGTTGTTCTGGAGCTATCGAGCTATCAGATAGAGCTAGCCCGTGCCCTAACACCGGATATTGCCGTTTTTACTAATTTTAGCCGGGACCACCTAGATCGCCATAATGGGGAGGGTGGTTATTTTGCCGCAAAAAAGCGCCTTTTTACCGAAGGAGTACCGGATCGAGCGATCATTGGAATAGATGAGATTGAAGGGCTATTTCTCGCCAATCAAATAGCTGAATCTTGCAATGATGATAGAGTAATCCGCATCTCTTCTGGGCAAAGACTTGATGGTCCGAGCTGGCAGATATTCGTTCGGAAAGGCTTTCTGTCCGAAACTCGTAAAGGGCGGCAGTTGTCCTCTGTAGACTTACGTGGCATATCTGGATTGCCAGGTGCGTATAACCATCAAAATGCTGCAGCGGCCTTTGCTGCCTGTCGCGTACTCGGTATTTCGCCTAAACTTATCGAATCGGCCATGGCTAGTTTTCCAGGGCTTGCTCACCGTTCTCAATTTGTGGGGAATGTCTGTGGAGTTAACTTTGTCAATGATAGTAAGGCAACGAATGTGGCAAGTGCAGTAAATGCCCTGACAGCTTTTCAAAACATCCGGTGGATATGTGGAGGGTTGGAAAAGGAGGGGGGGCTGAAGGCGCTTAAGGGTATGACAGGCGCTGTACGCAAAGCTTATGTGATCGGGCGGGAAGCAAGTCAATTCGCGATGCAGCTCGACTGTAGTTCTATGGTAAACACTACCATGTCGTCTGCTGTGGAAGCTGCATTTAAAGATGCGGAGCCAGGGGATACAATACTGCTTGCTCCTGCTGCTGCAAGCTTTGATCAGTATGACAATTTTGAACGGCGTGGCGAAGATTTCATTGCCGCTGTCCAACGGGTCGCTATTAGCACGAATTGAAGTTTTGTAAAAATCAGCACTAAACGGAGGGATTTATAACAGATTTTGTATGTTTTTCTTCCCAATGGTTCCCAATTTGAGTAAGGTATTCCCAAGAGTCCGCTAATGGGCCAAAAACAGGCAAAATTCAGGCAGTTCATATGACGGAAATGGTATATGGTTCGGTACCCACCGCGAGCGGTGAACCGATTGTTTCAAAATGGTGGCGGACAATCGATAAATGGACGTTATCGTCAATTTTTATTCTTTTTGCGATCGGTCTGTTACTTGGTTTTGCCTCGTCGCCTCCTTTGGCAGAAAAAAATGGTTTTAGCCCATTCCATTATGTACAGCGTCAGATTTTTTTTGGTAGTGTAGCACTTTTGGCTATGTTAGTCACCTCACTTTTATCCGTGAATATAGTAAGGCGTTTGGCCGTACTTGGATTTTTGGCAACCTTTTTAGCAACGGCACTATTACCCTATTTTGGGACGGATTTCGGTAAAGGGTCTATCCGGTGGTATTCACTCGGATTTGCGTCTTTACAGCCCTCGGAGTTCCTAAAGCCTGGATTCATTATAGTAACCGCTTGGTTGATGGCGGCTTCCGCGGAAATAAATGGTCCCCCCGGTAAACTTTGGTCTTTGGTATTGGCATTAGCTGTTTCAGTAATCTTGGTTTTGCAGCCGGATTTTGGGCAGGCTTGCCTAATAATTTTTTGCTGGGGTGTGATTTATTTTGTTTCAGGTGCGCCACTGATATTGTTAATCGGTGTGGCTGGGGCTGTGGTTGCCTGTGGAAGCTTTGCCTACAGGGCATCTGAACATTTCGCGCGGCGAATCGACGGCTTTTTGTCCCCAGATATCGACCCTAGAACTCAAATTGGCTATGCAACGAATGCTATTCAAGAGGGAGGGTTCCTTGGGGTTGGTGTAGGTGAAGGTGTTGTCAAATGGTCGCTCCCTGATGCGCACACAGATTTCATTATCGCCGTTGCGGCAGAGGAATATGGGTTTGTTCTTGTCGCTATAATTATCGCGATTTATGCTGGGATTGTAATAAGTTCGCTACAGCGTTTAATGCTAGAGCGGGATCCCTTCCCACGACTGGCTGGAACTGGTATTTTGGCGATGTTTGCCATTCAAGCGGTTATTAATATTGGCGTAGCGGCACGATTGCTTCCAGCGAAAGGGATGACCCTGCCGTTCGTCAGTTACGGCGGCTCATCATTGATCGCAGGAGGGATTGCGATAGGCATGCTGCTAGCATTTACACGATCTCGCCCTCAAAAGGATATTACTGATATAATGGTGGGCAGACGTAGATGAGCAAAGTCCCACTTCTCGTTTTAGCGGCTGGTGGTACTGGGGGACATATGTTTCCGGCCCAAGCTCTTGCCGAGGCAATGTTAGATCGAGGTTGGCGCGTTAAACTCTCAACTGACCGGCGTGGTGCAAACTATACAAGAGGATTTCCCAAAGAGGTTGAGATTGAGGTAAATTTATCTGCAACCTTTGCCCGTGGTGGGATTTTTGCAAAATTGGTTACTCCCTTTGCAATCGCGATTGGAATTTTGATGATGTTGGCAAAAATTCTGGTAGAGCGGCCTTCTGTCGTGGTTGGTTTTGGAGGATACCCTAGTATTCCTGCCTTGAGCGCAGCAACTCTTTTGGGTTTGCCTCGCATGCTACATGAACAAAATGGTGTCTTGGGTAAAGTGAACCAAATTTTTGCGAAACGCGTCAACAAAGTGGCTTTTGGGATTTGGCCAACTGAACTACCCGAAGGCACTTGCGGTGTGTATACGGGAAATCCGGTTCGTACAGCTGTAAAGGAACTATCACGTGTAAGCTATAGGCCTCCTGGCGGATACCCTATGTCTGTATTGGTATTTGGTGGATCGCAGGGTGCGCGCATTTTGTCCGATGTCGTTCCTCGAGCCTTTGCGGAATTACCATGCGATCTCTTGAAGGCATTACGTATTTCTCAGCAAGTCCGCCTAGAGGATCGTGAACGAGTTGAAAATTATTACCTAAAACATGGTATTTTAGCAGAGGTAGAGCCATTTTTTGTGGATCTGCCTGCCCGCATGTCAAAGGCACAATTGGTTATTTGCCGCTCGGGAGCCTCTTCAGTTGCAGATATTTCGGTAATTGGGCGTCCATCAATTCTGGTCCCGCTTGCTGTTGCGATAAGACGGGAGCAGCACGCTAACGCGCGTGGACTTGTGGACGGCCACGGCGCAATTATGGTTGAGGAAAATGACTTTAATGTGAAGTCACTTACCAAATTACTGAATAGTTTTTTTACCGACCCCCAGCGTGCTAGTCAGATGGCAAAAAATGCGAAAGCATGTGGCCTAGCTAATGCGACAGATCGGCTTGCAGAAGAAGTTATCACGCTTAACGGAAAGACATAGTTTATGACTGCGGCAACAAAGCTTCCTATAGACGTTGGCCCAATTCATTTTGTTGGGATTGGTGGAATTGGTATGTCGGGAATTGCAGAGGTTTTGTTGAATTTGGGTTATAAGGTTCAAGGCTCTGACTTGAAAGCATCAAGGATTACGGAGCGGCTTGAGAGATTGGGAGTCACAATCTTCATCGACCAAAGTATTGAAAACCTTCTGGAAGTGGAAGTAGTAGTAATTTCCTCTGCTATTAAGCCTGGAAACCCGGAACTTGATGGTGCGCGCCAGATGGGGTTGCCAGTAGTACGCCGCGCTGAAATGCTTGCTGAATTAATGAGGTTGAAATCTAATGTGGCGATTGCTGGAACGCATGGCAAAACAACTACAA
Source organism: Paracoccaceae bacterium (assembly GCA_902633655.1). Lineage (GTDB taxonomy): Bacteria > Pseudomonadota > Alphaproteobacteria > Rhodobacterales > Rhodobacteraceae > LFER01. The sequence continues at coordinate 33,400 of CACPHA010000006.1, read as the reverse complement.
CCACAATGGTAGCAACCTTGCTTGATGCTGGGCAGCTTGATCCAACGGTTATAAACGGTGGAATTATTCATGCCTATGGTTCAAATGCGCGGGTTGGGCAAGGAGATTGGATGGTAGTAGAGGCTGACGAAAGCGATGGCACTTTTAACCGCCTTCCGGCTACTATCGCGGTGGTCACCAATATTGATCCCGAACACATGGATCATTGGGGTGATTTTGATAACCTGCGTCAAGGCTTTGTTGATTTTGTTTCTAACATACCGTTTTATGGGCTGGCGATCTGCTGCACAGACCACCCTGAGGTTCAGTCGCTGGTCGGTAAAATCAAAGACAGAAAAGTTTTAACTTATGGATTTAACCTCCAGGCCGATGTGCGTGCTATAAACCTTACATACCGGAACGGGTTTTCCAAATTTGATGTGGTGCTTCGCACTGAGGGCTGGATAATTGAAGATTGTTGTCTTCCAATGATAGGTGAGCACAATGTGTTAAACGCACTCTCTGCTATTGGTGTTGCTCACCATTTAGGTATGCGAGAGAAGGAAATCCGGACAGCATTGGCAAGTTTCAAAGGGGTAAACAGACGATTTACGAAAATAGCTGAAGTAGGCGGTGTAAGCATCATCGATGACTATGGTCATCATCCAGTTGAGATCTCTGCAGTGTTAAAGGCTGCTCGTCAGGCATGCGGAGGAAGAGTGATTGCGGTCCATCAACCTCACAGATATTCTAGACTTCATTCTTTGTTTGAAGACTTTTGTAGCTGTTTTAACGATGCAGATATTGTTATTATAGCAGAGGTTTTTGGAGCAGGTGAGGAGCCCATCAAGGGTGCAAGCCGCGATGACTTAGTAGAAGGTTTGATCCAGCACGGACACCGTAAAGCAATCGCGCTGGAAGGTGAAAAAGATCTGGCTAGATTAATCACTGCCAACACAAAATCTGGTGATATGGTTGTTTTCTTGGGTGCTGGTACCATAAGCACTTGGGCGAATGGTATTCCCGCTCGACTATGATCCCGACAGTTATTGGTAATTTTTAACGGTGCGTAATATTAGTTGGTTAGAGAAAATAAGGGGTATTTGAATAGAAACTATTCTTCTCTTCCATGTCGTATCATAAAGTTGTTTAATTCTTCTGGTAGATGATGGTCGCATTGTCACGCAAAAACGTAGGCATGAGTGGCAAGGAATCAAGCTTCATCAAGATTATTAGTTGAGTATAAGACTTTAGCGTATAGTTCGCAAAACTGCACTTCGTCTTGAGATTCGCGGATAACGAGTATATCAGCTTGAATTTTGGAGCTATCTGCTAATAATCTCGTGAGCGCGTGTTGCCTCAAGCTGCCTTGCAGCACAATCATGAAAAAAATGTGTTGGTCTGTCCATTACCGAAGAGAATTTTCCCCCGTCAAATGCCATTCCATGCCTTCCACTTTGTATCCCTTAAACCACCAAGATATCCCCCTCAAAAACTGCCTTTCAATTGTCTTCTCTGGACCACCGAGAGTGAGAATGACCGCAAACGCATGATCGCGAAGTGTTCCCAGTAAAACGTTTGGATAAATTGCGAGAGATTCTGCTCCGTCACACCTTGTAGAAAATAATGAACGATTTGGAAATATTATACCATCACGCTGAGTCAATTACCAGTAGGCGCGAGTGCCTTTTCCAGAATAAACGCTCGTTCTTTCAATATTATAATGATCTTTTAAACGAGAATACGAATTAGGACTCGGATGAAACCATGGTAAGTGGTAGCTCTCGCAGTGATTTTCTACAGTTAGTTCCCAATTGCATTTCCGGCGCAAATCGGATCGACTATCTGTGCTTCCATTATACAATGGCTGCTCAAATTCTGACCGTTGAGAAATTTCATGGGATATTACAGTCTCGAATTTAGGAGCATCATTGTTCACATTAATCCAAAAAACATCGCGTCAGATATAACTAGGGATTTCAACTAGACCTAGTTTGAACCGTTTTATATTTTCATGAAGATTGCAACCAGAGTCACTCACAGTTGGTGTGCTGACTAGATTGCCATCTGTGCTTTAGCAACAGCTATGGTATGGACGCCTAATAGAGCCATCGATTTTACCACACTTTTCAACTAAATTCACCCCTCGATGTCGACAGGTATTTTGGAACACCCGTATTCCCCCTTGCCTTTTATTAAAAGAAGAGGAAGTCAAACAAAAGGTAAAGGAACTGCGTCACCATGTGAAGTAACGTCCGATGCAGCGGCAAGTCTCGCCCACTTATCAAACGATAGCACTTTTTTTCTTCTTCGTATATTTCGTGGTCAGTATAAAGGGCATGAGGCAATCCTCTGGCGAACGGTTTGCACGTCTGTGGCTTATATTATCTTTATTCTAATTGAGTTACCTACTAAGAGATTATATGATAGTTTGCTTTAATTCTGTTAGTTTATGAACGCTCTTTGGTCAGGACAACAAACTTAGCAAAATAGTTGATGTGATTAGATTGGTTCTCAGATAAAAGTGCGAAGCGATAGGATCTTTTAACTACCTAATTTTTCTCATATTAAATAAAATATTAACAATTTTCAACCCATCCTTACAATTCCGAAAATATCATTTACATTTAAGGTTAACGCTTCCTTACCCCACTTATCGAAATAGCACGGTAAAAGTAATTCGCAGAAATTGATAAAGTTCTATGAAATTCTGAGCTTGATGTAACTGAAGTTGTTAGCGATGAGGCGGTTTTCAATCCATTGGTAAATAATATTAAACATCGTACTATTTTTTAATCACTTTTTACGTGAAGTAAGAGTTGTTGATTTTCCGTCTAGATTTAAATCTTTTGATTAACGTAGCGTTCATGATTACAGTCAAATAAGTCAAATTTATGAAGTTTTTGCGAATTGAATTTTAGGCTCGGCGTCCTGATGTGTTCGTTAAACCACTTTTAAGAGGAATAAAAGTTTCGACCACGAGAGATGATTGGGGGAAAACGTACGCGTTAACTACTTCACAAAGCTTCATAATTTCAGCTTCATACTAAAACTTGTTCAACTCACAAAACCCACTAAAATATATCAAAGGTATGACACGACATCTCTTCTGGTTGCAAGGAAAATAATCGCAAACTAAGCGCCTCTTGAAATGGCAGCTACGCCTGTGCGTACAATTTCTCTCAAACCTAAGGGTTGCATGAGATCGGCAAAGGCATCGATTTTGTCTGGAGTGCCGATTAGCTGAAACACAAAACTTTCAAGAGTGCTATCGACCACATTGGCCCGAAAGATATCGGCTAAGCGTAATGCCTCTACGCGCTTTTCACCCTGACCACTTACCTTCAAAAGTGCAAGTTCCCGCTCAACAAATGCACCTTCAACAGTTAAATCATGAACCTCATGAACTGGTACTATGCGACCCAGTTGCGCTTTGATCTGTTCAATAACTTGTGGCGTTCCGCTGGTAACAATTGTTATGCGGCTAAGTCTTCCCTCATGATCCACTTCCGCTACTGTGAGGCTGTCTATATTGTAGCCGCGTCCAGAAAATAGACCGATTACTCGTGCTAAGACTCCTGCTTCGTTGTCTACTAAAATCGCAAGTGTATGAGATTCAATAAGAGTGTCATAATTTGGTCTTAGATTATAGGCAGAATGCTTGGATGAACCTTTTTTTATTTTCAGGGCTGACATGACCGTAGTTCCAATTCTTTCTGTTAGCCGTAAACGAACGCATTCAAACCAGGACAGCGCCACTATCACCAATCGTATCCTTTGTACTAGATTGACCAAGCAACATTTTGTTGTGAGGTTCACCTGACGGGATCATTGGGAAGCAGTTTTCATGCTTTTCAACTATACAATCGAAAATAACCGGACCGTCATAATCCAGCATTTCCATTATAGCATCGTCCAAGTCATTACTATCCGTGCATATTATGCCTTTTGCTCCAAAGGCTTCGGCTAGTTTTACAAAGTCGGGCAAGGCCTCTGACCAACTATGAGAATACCGTTCGCCATGAAGAAGTTCTTGCCATTGGCGCACCATACCAAGCCGTTCATTATTAAGAATAAATTGTTTAACAGGCAAACGATACTGAACTGCAGTACCCATTTCCTGCATATTCATCAACCAGCTAGCCTCGCCGGCAACGTTAATGACCAAGGCATCAGGGTGAGCAACTTGGACTCCGATTGAGGCTGGAAATCCATATCCCATGGTGCCGAGACCACCCGATGTCATCCATTGATTTGGGTTTTCAAAGTCAAGATACTGAGCTGCCCACATCTGGTGCTGACCCACTTCAGTGCAAATGAACCTATCTTTGCGATGTTTAGTAAGTTGCTCCAGTCTAGAAATGGCATACTGTGGTTTAATCGACTTTCCAGATTGCTTAAAGTCTAGGCATTTGACCTTTTTCCATTCACTAATTTTTGCCCACCACTTTTTTAGACCACCAACATTCGTTTTACTTCCTCTAGCCTTCCAGACCCTCAGTAAGTCTTCTAGTACATGAGAGACATCCCCAATTATGGAGATATCCGTCCGTATAACCTTATTGATGGAGGATGGATCAATATCAATATGGGCTTTCTTTGAATGAGGGCTGAAAGCATCTATCCGACCCGTAATCCTGTCGTCAAAACGCGCGCCGATATTTATCATTAGATCACAGTCATGCATAGCCATATTGGCTTCATAAAGCCCGTGCATTCCCAACATACCAAGCCAATGTTGTCCTGATGCTGGATAGCAGCCAAGCCCCATTAAAGTTGATGTTATTGGAAAGCCAGAGGTGTCTACAAGTTCTCTTAAAAGTTTACTTGCAGAAAGGCCTGCATTGATTACGCCACCGCCCGTATATAAAATCGGACGCTCTGCCTCTTCTATTGCCTTAACCAACTTTGTTATCTGATCGATATCACCTTTAAGGCGAGGTGCATAACGTTTTACAATAGCCTTAGTTTTTGGACTATATTCAGCGGATGCAAATTGAACATCTTTCGGAATATCAACCAATACTGGGCCCGGACGACCTGCTGTTGCTACATGAAAGGCTTCGTGAATGATTCCGGACAGCTCAGCAGTGTCTTTAACTAACCAGTTGTGCTTGGTACATGGACGAGTGATGCCAACAGTATCTGCCTCTTGAAAGGCATCTGAACCGATCATAAAAGTTGGAACCTGACCTGTTAGAACAACAATTGGAATTGAGTCCATAAGCGCATCCGTCATTCCGGTGACAGCGTTAGTAGCGCCGGGGCCTGATGTAACCAGAACAACCCCTGGTTTGCCGGTGGAACGCGCGTAGCCTTCTGCAGCGTGAACCGCCCCTTGTTCGTGCCGCACAAGGTAATGACGAATATCACTTTGCTCAAAGACTGCATCATAGATTGGTAGTACGGCACCACCAGGATATCCAAAGATCGTGTCAACACCCTGTTCCCGCAGGGCTTGAATTACCATTTTTGCTCCGGTCATCTGGCCAGACATATCTATGCTCCATATGTATAGCACGCAAATTAAAACGCGCTTTATCGCATTCTCATCGGCATAAAAAAACCCTCGATTTTTCGAGGGCGCATGGTTAGGCGTAAGTGTCCCTTACAAGCCCATCCGCGCGTTTCCTATTTTGCTCGCCGGCACCATTTGCAACTTGAATTCTTTTAATACTATTAAAGATATTATTGACGCCTTTATATAACGTCAACATGCAAAATTTTTAAAATAGATAAGTTTTAGTGTAGATTACTTTTCTCTTATTACGCTTAGGGTAATAAATTTGAAATAATTGAGAAAATTATGTTATAGAGGAGGAAAGCCGACCAATTTAAGGGTTAGCTTTCGCAACTCTCTTTACTAGATTTCAGTTTTCCTCAGTTTCCGCGATCTCGGCTGCTGAATTATCATCATTACGTTCAGAATCTTCCATCAAATCTTCTGCTGCTGCGGCACCCATATCATCGAATAACTCCGCAATCTCGAACTCTGCAGCTGCCTCTTCTTCTGCAGCAAGTTCTTGAATTGACTTACCGGTGGCTTGAAGTTTGGCCTCTTCTTCAGAACGTGCCACATTCAGAACAATTTTAGCGCTAACCTCAGGATGCATTCTCACTTCCATTTCATGAAGCCCCAGTTCTTTTATGGGTTTGATCAAAGCAACCTGTTTGCGATCGATGCTGAAGCCGCTATCGGATGCTACGTCTGCTGCATCTCTTGGGGTAACCGATCCGTAAAGGGCACCGGCATCGGAGGCAGAGCGAATCACAATGAAAGTCTGACCATCCAAGCGGGCCCCTATATCTTCCGCCTCTTTCTTCGTCTCGAGGTTTCGTGTTTCAAGCTGCGCTTTTTGTGCTTTAAAGCTGTCGATATTTTTATTTGAGGCAGTGAGTGCTTTGCCCTGAGGCAAAAGGTAGTTACGAGCAAAGCCTGGTTTTACGTCTACTATATCGCCCATTTGACCGAGTTTGGCCACCCGTTCCATTAGGATAACTTGCATTTTTTGCTCCTCATTTCACAGCGTATGGTAACAGGGCTAAAAAGCGCGCCCTCTTGATAGCACGCGCCAGCTCACGCTGCTTTTTGGCGGAAACGGCTGTTATGCGAGATGGTACAATCTTTCCGCGCTCTGAAATATAACGCTGCAAAAGTTTAGTATCTTTGTAATCGATCGAAGGCGCACTTTCTCCAGAGAACGGACAGACTTTGCGGCGACGAAAAAATGGTTTTGCACCCATGGTAAAATTTCCTATCTGACAATTTAGTCGCGTCTTTCGCGGCGTTCGCCGCGTTCACGATCATCACGTTTTTGCATTTGGACCGATTGACCTTCCTGATGACTATCTACTTTAACTGTCATCACACGCATTACGTCTTCATGCAGGCGCATAAGACGCTCCATCTCCTGCACTGCATCTGCGGGAGCGTTAGTTTTCATGAAGGTATAATGCCCTTTCCGGTTCTTGTTAATTTTGTAGGCCATTGTTTTGAGACCCCAATATTCATTTTCAAGAACTTTGCCACCGTTATCCTCAAGGACTTGGCCGAAGTGCTCTAAAAGCGCTTCTGCTTGTGCGCCAGTGAGATCCTGACGCGAAATAAATACATGCTCATATAAACGCATGTTTTCTCCATTTCACTTCTGGCACGTTTCAACGAGTAGACGTTAATCTTCCGCTCCTACTCACGAGAGTCCGCGCATTAAAACTTTTTGCGGAAAGACGTTCGGTATTTACACTATTTGTTGCACGATGCAAGCAATTAACTAGAGGCTCAATGCGGTCCGTCTGATATACTTTTTGTTTGGGCCGTTTAAATTGCCAAGTTAATTGTCTTCCAGGTTATCGACTAATCAAGTGTTAGTGAAGGCAACTAGATTGATGCAAGGTTGGAGGATGACAGAACACAACAGAATATTTATAAGGTTACCTGTTTTTTCAGGTATCTCAGGTTATTTTCCACCGAAAATTTATCGAAACGTAAATATTTATTCATTTACACATATAGTTACTACCTGGTTCGGTATTTATTAAAGTTTTATTAAAATGCTTTACCTTCTGCCAACCTTTCACCAAAGATAGTAATGTAAATGCCTGCATAAATAAGGATAACGCCAAAAATCAAGAATTGATCAATTGCTTCATCAAAGAGCAAGTAGCCCACGATTGCGATAACAGGGAGTCTAAGAAAATCGACAGGTGAAACTACGGGCGCAGGGGCTAAAGATAATGCCTCTGTCAGGGAAAGGTGCGCTAGTAAGCCCGTTATCCCAATCGCGAACACCCAAAAAAAATTTTCAGCTGTAAATGGGGCAATTTCGAAATCCCACCCGGAAGTTATGATACCAAAGACCAACTGCATTGTCATCATTATAAAAAGTATGGACAGCGTGTTGTGGTTATGAGTTAGCCCTTTGCTAATCATTATTGATTCTGCAAAACTTAGTGCGGCCAATGCCGCAGCAGTGGTTCCTCCATTTAAAGTTTCAAGGTTTGGGCGCGTTATTATAAGAATACCAATAAAACCCATAAAAGCTGTTAAAAGGAATGGCTTTGTAAACGTATTCCCAAAAAGAACGGTCAAAGGAGCAAAATCCAAATAGGGACAGTGAACTCTAATGCAAAGACTTGGACAAGGGGAGTTACCGTAATAGAATAAAACCATAAATTTTGCGCACCAAAGTGAAAGATGTTTCGTACAAAATGAAATTTAAAATTGCTAAATTGAAGTAACTTTAACCTTTTTTTGTGATTAGGAACCCGAATATCAACAAAAACCCGATAAGGCTTAGATACATCATAATCTCAAATGTACTTAAATCATCGCTTACATATCGTCCTCCCACCGCCATTACAGTGAATGACGCGATTGTTATGAACATAAGAATTACTGCAGCGAAAAGCTTGAGCTTTGTATTTCCGATCATTTTTAGACTTCTAGAGGACCAAAAATTTTTGTCCAGCTACCGGTTATGTAAATTTTGCTAGGCCGTTTTCGAAAATATGGGGATGATGTGAATTCATAAATAGAGACACTCCAATGGCAATCTCTATCTAGCACGTAAACCCTGTAATACGACTGAAATATCAAAAATATATGATTTGACCAAGTTAAGCTGTCTGTTTACCAATTGTTACGTAAATTGAGGAACTGAGATGGTATATCAAACTGCATCAGAGTGGCGGTCCGCTATAAACAAGCGGGTCTTACTTTTTGGGATGTCGGGTCTTGGAAAAACATTTGTTTCTAATATATTACGGACATCAGGAAACTGGTTCCACTACTCCGTTGATTACCGAATTGGTACATGCTATATGGGCGACTTTATCACGGACAGTTTTAAAAAGAAGGCAATGCAAATTCCCTATCTAAGAGAATTGTTATTGTCAGACTCCATTTATATTGCGTCAAATATTACATTTGATAATCTGACGCCGCTCTCAACCTATTTGGGTAAACCTGGGAATTTAGGAAAGGGCGGATTAAGCTTTGCAGAATATATTAGGCGTCAGGAGCAACACCGGCACGCCGAGATTTCAGCGCTTCTAGATACACCTCACTTTATCACAAGAGCAGAAGAGCTGTATCAATATGAGCACTTTGTATGTGATAGCGGTGGTTCGATCTGTGAGGTTGTCGACCCAAAAAATCCTAATGATCCCGTTCTGAACTGTTTGTCGAAAAATACGTTGCTTTGTTGGATTGAAGGAACAGAAGCACACCGGAAAGACCTTATCGAACGCTTCGATCGCGCCCCCAAGCCCATGTATTATGAGCCTAATTTTCTGAAATTGAAATGGGCTGAGTACTTGGCGGAAACGGGTCAGGTGGAATATGAAGTTGATCCAGACACTTTTGTTCGCTGGACCTACGACCGAGCACTGGCCCATCGCCAACCCCGCTATGCGGCGATCTCCAAATGGGGTATCAAAGTTAGAGCCGATGAAGTTGCGGCTATAAAAAATGTGAATGATTTCGAGGAATTGGTCGCGCGAGCTCTTGAGCGTCGCAGCAAAGGCGCATAGGTGTCTTGAAACTCAAAAGCGAAAGATCAGCATGCCGATCAAGTTACCTTCCAATCTGCCAGCTTTTGGTGTGTTAAAAAACGAAGGCGTTATGGTTATGTCTGATTATCGGGCAGTCCGGCAGGACATTCGCCCTTTGCGGATTGGCCTGCTTAACCTGATGCCAAAGAAAATTCAGACGGAAAATCAGTTTGCGCGTTTGATCGGTGCAACGCCCCTGCAGATTGAGCTGTCTCTTATCCGAATGACACATCACCACGTAAAAAATGCGGCAGTTGAACATATGAAAAATTTTTATCGCCCGTTTAAAGAAGTGCGTGATAGCGGGGATAAGTTTGATGGCTTGATAATTACTGGTGCGCCTATCGAGCACCTCCCTTATGAAGAAGTTGACTATTGGGAAGAACTCAAATCAGTTTTTGATTGGACACAAAGCCACGTGCACTGCATCTTTGGCGTATGTTGGGGGGGTATGGCGATGTTGAAGCATTTCTATGACATTGAAAAGCATGCATTATCCAATAAGGCATTTGGATGTTTTCATCACAGAGTTCTATCTCCTACTTCACATTATTTGCGTGGCTTTGCTGATGTCTGTGTAATCCCAGTTAGCCGCTGGACTGAAATAAAGAAAATTGATCTTGATAAAATACAGGGTCTCGAGATCTTACTTGGAAGTGATTTGGTGGGTCCCTGTCTTGTGCAAGATGATGTGCATCGATCGCTCTACATCTTTAATCATCTCGAGTATGACAGCGATACCCTAAAGCAAGAATATGACCGTGATGTTGCAGCCGGTGGTTTTACCAAGACACCCTTGGACTACTTTCCTGAGGATGATCCGCTTCAGAAACCAAGGAACTTATGGCGCGGTCACGCACATTTACTATATGGCAACTGGGTCAATGAAATTTATCAAACAACACCTTTTGATTTAAGTGCTATCGGCGTATGAATTAATTTAAGGCTTCGTTTCGTATATCGTAACAGGGAGTTCTCTGAATCGCATGTGGGTAAGTACTGGATTACAACCGAGACTATCCATCCATAAGTGAAATTTTTTTAAATTGCAAAAACCTCAATCTCGCGCAATTCAACGACAACCTGAATCAGTGTTGAGCCAAGGTCTAGCAGTAATATCTAAGATTTTTTCCGCAAACCTAAATGGGCATAATTCTATAGGGACATCTCATTTAATGAGCGTAGTTACGGTCACTAGCGTTGTGAGGATCGAAAAGGCGGTTCAAGTTTCTAATCTTACGTGTACCTCGTGATGAATGGTACAGTTTATACGGGAGTGGCACCGGTTTATACCTTTTAAGTAAACTTTTTTAACGAGAAAATCCAAATTCTCCTGTCTTAACGGAGCTTGGCTTTCTTGTCATCTATCGGCACAGAAATTGGTTTGAGCTCTTCTGATATTTCAGGTCGACCAATAAGTTGTTCCAATTCTTTGAGAACATTTGCCAAAACGGCTTCTATCTTTTCTCGCATTTATAAAACTCACTTCAAAGGTCCTTCTTCATATTAAAACAGGTCTTTGCAGGATGAAAGGCACTATTTGTCACAGCATAAAGAAAATCTAGTTTAGTCCCTTTAACCAATCGTAAAAACCTAAAGCTAATAGTGGGACAAAGTCTTTTGCTGAATTTCAAGTCTCGGAGTTTACATAGCAATCTTCGCAAATTAACAAGGAGAATAAGTCGAGCACTAGCCCGCCGCCTACGTTGATCAAAGAGGACGCTTAATGATACAGGTCGTTGTTGTAAAATGGGGGAAGCGGTATTCATCGGAACATGTCAACAATACAGTTAAAGAGATCCTTCGATTAAGTTCGCGTGAGGTAAAATTTATTTGTGTGACGGATGAACCAGAAGGGTTAGAAAATTTCATCGAAACTAAGCCATTTCCTGACTGGGGCGATTGGTATGAAACTTTGAAAAAGGGTTGCCGCCTGAAACTTTCTATTTTTGAAAAGGGAATGCTCGATCCCGATCTGCCCACGTTGTTCTTTGACCTGGACACGATGATCCTTGGCGATGTCTCGGAGCTCCTAAGAGATTTGGAAAAAACTGGTGGAATGTATATGTGCAGAGGGCATTTTTTGCCCTTTTGGCGTATATTTGGTGTCGTTAACGCAATTATAAAAAATTACTATTACTACGGCAATAGTCCGATGCTCGCCTTTTATCCCAAAGAATTCGAGGGACTTGTCGATGATTTCAAACGCGAGTTTGAATTCATAAGGTGGAGAGGAATCACACACAAATGGCCCCTCGACCGCATTTGCAAAACAGATGAGAGATTTATCAGTTATTTTGCAAGAGGACGTGCGCGAGTTTTTCCAAAGCACCTGGCGATCAAGTTTACAACGGAATATATGACACCCTTTTGTGATCTATCTTCATTTTTCTCACGTCTGCCTTGGGTGCAAAAAAGACGTAAGTCGCAGGTGGCGCTGACCTTTTCGGGTCACGTTTTAAAACCATCACTAATTAAAGATATGGCCTGCGGAGAAAAGGTTAAATCGCGGCACTACTACATGACCTGGAAATTCCCCGAATTTTCAGACTATTGGAAGCGTATGGAGAATACCATCAAAGATAACTGAAAATTGTTGTTGTTGGATCCTGGTCGTAGTCTTTTGGGTTTTTGCGCTTTCTTTTTAATCATTGGCTTAATTAGATGTGAATATGCTTTTCTTGAAATCTCTTTGAAAATTAGTTTTATCAGAGTAAGATTACTTCTCCTCGCTAAATTTTTGTTGCTAACTTCAAATGCAATACATGAGAGTTGGTAAGCTAATTATAATTATAGGAAAGCACTTAAAAAGTGGGCTCGAAGTAATTTAAAGGGTCTAAGGTTGGGAAATTCAGTAATGATCGGTTAGGACTGTAACGAAACTCTTAAACTTTTTGCATGTGTTACGCCATGTCATGGAGGAGATAACCCATGGTGACAGCGTATGAATTGCACTGTAATTGTTTGTATTCAGATAGGCCACGATCGAACTCGCTTACGCCGTTTTTGGGATGTTTATGGAGGCCATTGGGATGTTACTTTGGACTTTGTAGGTCGTCTATCCTGTCGTCATGGCATTAGATGGTGGCGGATTTGTAGCAGCCGTTGTTAGTTCTTTTGGCATGTCAGGCTCGATGTTCGCAATATGGTTTGGGATATTAGTGGTAAAGATGGCGAATTTTGTATTATTACCCCGCCCATTTGCCTTTATTGCTTCGTAGTGGGTGGTGTCAGCGATGATTGAAGCGTTCAAGATGTGTTCAAAGTTGTTACACCGTTTTTAATAGAAGATGCCGTTATCAAAGCTTTGTTGCTCTCTTTTCCAGGCATTGTTTTATGGTTGCTATCTCTTGTGTAGCGATCAAAGGCCTTTGTATAAAGCATCAAAACTAAGTAATTCTTGAGCAAGGCTCTCCATTTTATTCATTGGGATCATGTTTGGCCCATCGCAGGGTGCATTATCAGGATCGTCATGTGTCTCGATAAATAGACCGCTTATACCCATAGCGCAGGCAGCCCTAGCCAACCCTGGGACAAAACGGCGCTCTCCACCAGATGTGTTGCCGCGACTGGCTGGTTGTTGAACGGAATGAGTGGCGTCAAACACAATGGGATAGCCTGTCTCTGACATAGTTTGTAAGCCTCTAAAATCATTGACTAATGTGTTATATCCAAATGAAGTTCCTCGTTCACAGAGCATGATATTCTCGTTGCCCGTGCTTGCAATTTTTTCAGCCACATTCCACATTTCCCAAGGAGCGAGAAATTGTCCCTTTTTCACATTTATTGGCTTACCCGTATTGCCAGCCGCCAGCAAAAGATCAGTTTGGCGACAAAGGAAGGCTGGGATTTGGAGGATATCTACCGCTTCTGCCGTAGTGGCGCATTGGGCAGCTTCGTGGACATCTGTGATCACAGGACATCCAAAGGCTTTAGAGATGTCATCCAAAATACGAAGCCCCTCTTGCATTCCAATTCCTCGTGCTGAAGATATGGAAGACCGGTTCGCCTTGTCATAACTTGACTTAAATATGAAGTGCGCTTCAATTTTGAAAAATATTTTTGAAAGATTTTCGGCCATCATCATTGCATGATCGCGGTTTTCAAGTTGACAGGGGCCGGTAATAAAGATGGCAGGATTACCTGCCCCTATTGAAATATTACCCACATTAATGGTTTTTGCCTTCATCTCATCTGCCTTAAAGCCGTTTCAATACGCTCGATATCTTCAGGGTTGTTGAGTTCCCAGAAAAGCCGCCCCTTTGCTTCCACCTTTGTGCATTTAATTGTAAGTCCATTTTCCAAAAATCGCAGCTGCTCTAACCCTTCTAGTCGTTCCAATGGACCTTCTGGCCATGCTGCATAAGCCTTCAGTGCATCTGGGCGATAGGCATATACGCCGATGTGGTGATATATTGGGATATCTTTGTTATAAGATAGTTTTGCCTGTTCGATAAAAGGAATGACTTCCTTTGAAAAGTAAAGTGCATGATTTTTGTGGTCAAATACTACTGTTGTGCCCCCAACGCGATTGTGTCTGCGATCCTCGCAGAAATGAGCGTATGTTGTGGGATCAAGCTGAAGCACGGGCGTTGCCATATCTGCATTTTCATCTGCTTTCATTGTCTCAATAAGCGCTTCAATAAACCAAGGAGGTGTTAGGGGTGCATCTCCTTGTAAGTTTACCACTAGGTCTGCCTGAAGATCTGAACGGCTCACTGCTTCAGAGCAGCGTTCAGTTCCATTTTTGCAGTCTCCCGAAGTCATAATGACCTCAGCGCCAAATGCCTCAGCCGTATCCTTAATACGCCTGTCGTCTGTGGTCACATAAATAGCATCAATTCCGTTTACTGTAACTGCAGCTTCATAGCTCATCTGAATAAGACTTTTTCGGTTACCATCTGGCAGCTCCAGCATTGCCAAAGGCTTACCCGGATAGCGACTGGATGCAAAACGTGCGGGTATGAGGATGATCGTTCTCATGCCGTACCTGATCGTAAGAGATCGTGAATGTGAAAAATGCCTTCAGCCTTACCTTCACTATCTGCAACAATTAATACACCTATCTTATGGGTGTTCATAATATGCAAAGCTTCAGCTGCTAAGGTGTCTTTTTCAACGGTAATGGGGTCAATGCTTGCGATATCACCAGCTGATTTTTTGAGAAGGTTGTCCATGTGGCGACGTAAGTCTCCGTCTGTTATGGCGCCTACCACCTTGCCATGCTCGAGAACCACGGCAAGTCCAAAACCCTTCGAAGTCATTTCAAGTAGGGCGTCCTGCATCGGAGTGTCAGGTGCTACGGCTGGAAATTTATCCATAGTGTACATGATGTCTTTTACTTGTGCCATTTTTGCCCCAAGCTTGCCACCTGGGTGGAAGACCCTGAAACTTTCGGCTTTGAAAGCCTTTTGATGCATTAATGCAACTGCAAGTGCATCCCCAAGCGCTAAAGTCATTGTTGTTGAGGTAGTTGGTGCCATACCAATAGCGCAGGCCTCAGCTGCTTCGGGCAGAAGTAATTGGAATTTAGCGGCTTTCATAAGCGTGCTGTCTGATCTTGAAGAGATGGCAGCGATTGGAATTGCGAAGCGCTTTGTGTATGTGATCAGGTCTTGAAGTTCTGCTGTTTCCCCTGAATTAGAAATCAGAATACAGATATCCCCTTCAACAATTATCCCCATGTCTCCATGGCTAGCTTCTGTTGGGTGAATATAATATGATGGCGTTCCAGTGCTAGCAAGCGTAGCAGAGATTTTACGTGCAATATGACCAGATTTGCCAACACCGCCAACAATAACCCGCCCTTTGCACGCTAAAATAGCTTCACAAAGATGAACGAAGTCCATTGGCATGTTTTTGGCAAGCTTTTCCAGCGCACTAGCTTCGGTTATTAGGACATCACAAGCAGCCTTCAGGATTTCCGTGTCGTTCTGACTCATAGTCTTATACGCTACCTTCAAAGGATCTATGGTTGTTTTATGCGATTACGGATAGGAGAGCAAATAGACAGCACCTAGTGATGGAAATGAATCGAAAGGCTCTGTAGTTGATACGAATAACTATTTTAATTAATAGGACATTGTTACAAATTTTTCAAAGGCTATTCATTGGCTATAATCCCAGCTCATAACGCAGCTCGCCTTTCTATTGCTCCCATGATGAACTGGACTGACCGTCACTGCCGTTATTTCCACCGGCTTTTATCACAAAAGGCTTTGCTTTATACCGAAATGATCCCCGCTTCGGCCTTAGTGCAAGGGAGAGCTTTGCATCTTTTGGAGTATAATCCCGAAGAGGATCCGGTAGCGCTGCAACTCGGTGGCTCCGATCCAGTCGCGTTGGCCGCGGCTGCTAAACTCGGTGAAGCTGCAGGCTACAGTGAAATCAATCTTAACGTAGGTTGTCCATCAGATCGCGTACAGTCTGGGTCTTTTGGAGCAATCTTGATGAAAGAACCTGACCTGGTGGCCGAGTGCTGCTTTGCCATTGCAGACGTTATTGATCTCGAGGTCACTGTTAAATGCCGGATTGGTTTGGATGATCAAAACCCAAGGAAGATTTTACCAGATTTTCTTTCACGAGTGTCCTCGGCTGGTGTTTCTCGTTTTATTATTCACGCGCGAAAAGCCTGGCTTCAAGGATTGAGTCCAAAGGAAAATCGCGATATTCCACAGCTCGATTATGATTTAGTCCATTCCATGAAAGCGGAGTTTCCAAAGCTCCATCTTTCGTTAAATGGAGGTATTAATTCCTTGAAAGAGGCAAAAGCTGCGTTGGCAACAGGGCTTGATGGTGTTATGATAGGAAGATCTGCTTATCAGCGTCCTTTTGACATTCTTGCCGGTATCGATGAAGAGATTTTCGGTATCCAGAATCAGGTGGACGCGTTTCAAGTCGTTCGCCAAATAATCCCTTATATTGAACGTCATCTGCAAGCTGGGGGAAAGCTCAATCAAATCACGAGACATATGTTTGGCCTTTTTAATGGTAGAGTAGGAGCGCGCATGTGGCGGCGGGTATTGTCCGAAAGTAGCCATATCGGTGGCTCTGACGTTTTGATAGAGGCCTTGTCTTATGTTGCGCAAGAAGGAGATAAATGATTTTGCGTTGAAGGTTGTTCAAACGCTACACTAGGATCTTATTCCAAAAAATCCTAGCTCTTAAATTATATTTAAACTAAAACTTTTCAACTAATCAAATTTAGGGCAAATGAAACGTAAGCTTAAAAAAACATTATTTACACATTAGTAGAATGATTTTCATGTTTAATTACAGGGGAACTTAAGTTTTTGATTATCGGCATCCACTCAATGGCATTGACTGCGCATTTTGCTTCTGCTGCGGCGGCTACCGTGTTTTTTATGGATCGATTTTGCTACGTTCTTGAGGCTATCGACTGAACGTAACGGCGATATTTTTTGCCTTGCCTCTGTGCCAGAGGTGAGGTGATCCACAATTGGAAAAGGGTAATTTTGACCAAGTACTTTGATAACATTATCGGATTTTCATGGCTGCTGATGGTGCTTATCTTCAATCCCTGCAAATCCTGGCATTCAGCAAAGAGTAAAAACTTTGGTGGGATCTTCCTCATACCACTGTTTTAAAGGGCTGTAGATTCATACTTTGTTGATGCCTGTGGTGCCGGATTGAATCTGTACCTGTGGCCATTGGTTGCCTGTTTCATAATCCGTGAACATTCTTGCGAGATGTTCTCCGGGTTGCCGCAAGAAAGCCACATACGATAGCTCGAAACTGCTATCACGATGGCTCGCATCTGGAAATTCATCTATCCCGTAGCTCCTCACGACCTTATACAAGCGTCAACGAAAGGTAATCCCGTCTGGCCAGTTGCCCAAGCAGAAATTCTCGTTTGGTCTGGTGTATTGGAGTGCACTGCATTCTAGAATGTATGCGTATTTTCAAATACCAGTAGATCATCGTCTACAAGCTTTTGCATGAAATGGCAGTGCCACTGCAAACGCCCTTTTCAGGAGAAGATTGCGCCACGCCATTGCCCCTCTGTTGCCGGTAGCTTCTACCTCATTACTTCTTGCCGGTGCAGTGTACGAGACTTCACGCATTGATCGATTATCCCGTGCTAGACAGGTAAAGAGCCTCGAGCGTTCGCGAGTGCAACTAATTGGATTAGACATGTCGCTCCGATAATATTTTCCTCTTTCTGTGAGAAAGATTCCTATGAGTTCCTTAGCCTTTTTTCGTCCCCTTGTTTGCCGGTCTGTATAAGATTCATCGATTGAAAGGCCAAAATAATGGGCCGATGGAATCCGACCTTAAGCGATATCACTCAAAGGATTGATACAAGGTTCATCTGTACAAATTGGCGTCATTTGCTGATCCCATGCTTAAGGCCATCCAATTCGTGATTTGCATTTGCGTTGTACACCATGCTACTGAATTTTAACTCATTTAATTCCTTTGGGCCGACACAAATTTTTCACCCTTCGGTCGTGCTCGTAACTCCATCTGTTCCTGGTCTCTTTATGGGAATAAATTGAGTAGATTTAATACAATTGAGAAAGGGAAATAAACATCGATATTACGTCATCCTGGGAACAAAAAGTGGTTGGCCAATTCTAGCTAAATTTTGGTGGAGGTATTATAGGCACTCGCTTACGAAGGCCCATCGGCGTGTGAACGAATCTGGCAAGTATCAGAATTATTATTCTGCAATAAATAAGGGTGTTAAAACACCCTGCTTCGTTGCTTTAGAAAGAGCTCTATTACCAAACATACGAAAATCACCCTTAAACTACGTAATTACAGCGTCTAAGCCTCTTTTATGGAGAACAATAGTCATAACTATCTAGTTAGACAAAAAGAGAGGGAAGCAATGTCTACCCTATCAATACTTTTAATCGTTTCGTTCGCTCGCCGCGAAATATTGAAGTCAAGTGTTTGCCTTTTCTAGTTCCTCAATAGCTTTTTGCAGATCGTCCTTTTTGACCTGTTTGTCAGACACATCTGCGAGCTCTAAAACGTAGTCCACGACTTTATCTTCAAAAATAGGAGCACGCATCTGTTGTTTCATTTGTTCGTTTTTCTGCATAAATTCAAAAAACTCACGCTCTTGGCCCGGATACTGACGGGCCTGCTGCATCATGGCTTGAGTAATCTCTTGCTCGGACACTTCTACGTTAGCTTTTTGCCCCAAATCTGCAAGCAACAGTCCCAGGCGCACACGGCGAGTGGCTAGGTCAGTGTGTTCCTTGGTAATATCGATCTTATCAGGATCTTGATCCTTAGCATCGGGATTATCTTCCTGCCAAAGCTGATTGGCAATTTGTTTACCTTCGGCTTCAACTAATGAAGGTGGAAGACTAAAGTCCACCATGCCATCCAGAGTGTCTAGCAGTTTGCGCTTCACCAACGAGCGCGCAGCACCCTCATACTCAGCCTCAAGTCTTTCAGAGATCTGCTTTTTGAGCCCGTCTAGATTTTCAGCTCCAAATTTTTTAGCCAGCGCATCATCAATTTTCGCAGATACTGGTTTCTTTACTGCTTTGATCTTGCATTTAAATACGGCTGATTTGCTTGCAAGATCTGCATTTCCGTATTCTTCTGGAAATGTAACTGAAACTTCAATTTCTTGGTCCAGTTTTGAGCCGAGCAGTTGCTCTTCAAAACCTGGAATAAAACTATTCGAACCCAAGACAAGCGGATAATCTTCCGCTGAGCCACCTTCAAATATTTCACCATCTACTTTACCTACAAAGTCGAGTACAACTTGATCACCGTCTTTCGACTTTGAAGTTTTTCCCCGTTCTTCGAAATCTTTTGAACTTTCTGCCAAATTTGTCAGAGCTTCGTTCACAGCACTTTTTTCTATTTTGGCTACCATTTTTTCCAGTTTGATTGACTTTAGGTCCAAGTCTGGAATTTCGGGTAGGGCATCGTAGGCCATTTCGATACTAATATCGTCACCTGGCTTCCATTCTTCCCCATTTGCCATTTTGACATCTGGCTGCATGGCGGGTCTGTCGCCACTATCTTCGAAATGTTTTGTCATAGCCCCATCAATGCTTTCCTGCATTGCTTCACCCATCAGGCGTTGGCCAAATTGTTTCTTCAACAGAGGTATAGGAACTTTTCCTTTGCGAAATCCCTTCATTTCAACTTCAGGCTGCGCTTCACGCAGTTTTTGTTCCACGGTCTCATTAAGCTCATTTGCACTTATTATAATTGAGTATCCGCGTTTTAGACCTTCATTCAGCGTTTCTGTGACCTGCATATTGCTGTAAATCCTTTTTGATCCGTCCCAATGCAGCGCTTGAAGATGCCTCGTCACTAGCGCTGTTTCTGATTGCGTTCCATTAGAGGATTGCGCCGTCTACCTCAAGCCTCAACAACAACTTATTTGTCTTATGATGACCAATCAGGAGTAAGAATTATCAATTTAAATACGAATTAGTTTCTCAATTTTGTATAAAAGATGCTTTTTTGTGCTGTATTTTGATTTAATCAAATAAAAAATTCAAACGCCAATAGAAGGCTAATTGAGGGTGACTTCTTTTTCGGGATTGTACACTGGGATTTCAGATATAGTAGTTTTTTATTTAAGCATTTTACATTATTCAAAATAAACATCTTTTTCAACTTTCGCTTAGTAAAGAAAAGAACCAGATTTTGAATTCAATGGAATTCTCGTATTAAGTATGATTTTTGCTATGTTTTCTATCTATTTTAAAAAACTTGGCATTTTCTTTTACCTCAGGCAAAAGTCTTTAATATGACCAAGAGTTTTCGCTTTAAAGTGAGTTCAACTAGTGGAAAGGCCCGTGCCGGTTTGATCCATACTAGGCGCGGTGAGATACGTACACCGGCCTTTATGCCAGTGGGAACTACCGCCACTGTAAAAGCGATGCTGCCTGAAAGTGTGCGGGAAACGGGGGCGGATGTTCTGCTCGGCAACACGTATCACCTGATGTTGCGACCCACTGCCGAGCGGATAAATATGTTGGGTGGTCTGCATAGTTTTATGAACTGGCAGGGCCCAATCCTTACGGATAGTGGAGGGTTCCAGGTGATGTCGCTTGCAGATTTGCGCAGGATAACAGAAAAAGGTGTGACCTTTAAGTCCCACATAGATGGATCAAGCCATGAACTATCTCCTGAGCGATCAATAGAAATTCAAAAGCTGCTTGGAAGCGATATCGTCATGACCTTTGATGAATGCGCACCCTTTCCCGCGACCTACGAAAAAACAAAGTCCAGCATGGAACTTTCAATGCGCTGGGCATTACGGTCACGTGATGCTTTCGGTGATCGTCCAGGTTACGCTATCTTTGGTATTCAGCAAGGCAGCATTTTTAAGGACCAGCGCCGCGAAAGTGCCAAAGCTCTAATTAACATTGGTTTTGACGGCTACGCAGTCGGAGGCCTTGCAGTGGGAGAGGGGCAAAAGGCTATGTTGGAGGTACTCGATTATGCACCGGAAATGTTACCCTCTGATAAGCCGCGTTATCTGATGGGGGTAGGCAAACCCGATGATATTGTGGGAGCAGTCAAACGAGGAATTGACATGATGGACTGCGTTTTGCCCTCCCGCTCTGGGCGGACGGGTCAGGCATTTACTCGCCGTGGCGTTGTAAACATTAAAAACGCACGTCACCGAAATGATCCGCGCCCGTTAGATGAAGGATGCGGCTGCCCTGCGTGTTTAAATTATTCTCGTGCCTATTTGCATCATGTTTTTCGTGCCGGAGAGATGATTTCTGGTATGTTGCTCACGTGGCATAATTTACATTATTTTCAGGAACTAATGGCTGGCATGCGCATGGCCATTGCACAGGATTCCTTCGGACAGTTTGAAGCGGATTTTCACTCTTTGCGTGTTCAAGGTGATGTGGACCCTTTTTAAGTTTAGGATCTGGCAAAAAATCCACAGATATCATTTAGGATCACATTTTGCCGGTGATTGTTAAGCATAAGAATTTCATGCAAGGCATCTGGGACTTCAATCAATCGTCCATTGCTCCACCTACTCATAAGAGTTTTGATTCGGTTTTTTTCTACGATGCTTTCACCGTCACCCACCAAGCATAGTCCGGGACACTCTGGGGGTGGTAGTGCATGGAGTTCTTTGATTTCTCTAAGTGCGGCATTCACCCAGCGGTAGCTTGGGCCTGCTAATTGTAGATTAGGGTGTTCGATGACTTGCCGCTTCATGTAAGACCACATTTCTTGGTCCTTAGTGAGCGTATTACCTAAAAATTCAGAGACAGCTATATAACTCTCCCGTGAAGTTGTAAGCGCATAATTGTCGGCTTGGCCAAGAACTATAGCTAATTTGGCAATTATATGCTTGAAAGGATTTATCAGAACTGGGCCAACAATGCCCCACATGGGACCTGTAAAAGCGGCTGCCTTAAATCCCAAGTTGCGATGTGCGGCGCGAAGACCGATTCCACCTCCCATTGAATGGGCAAGAATGAACCACGGCTCAGGCAAATGATATCTTTGAGAAAAGTCGATCGCCGCGTCGAGATCGTGTTGATATTCTGAAAATTCTTTAATCTGACCTAGCAAAGGGTCGCCATCCAGACGATCAGAAAGGCCCTGACCGCGCCAGTCAAGGACAATAACATCGTAGCCTAAGTCACAAATAATCTTAGCAGTGCGACCGTATTTTTCGATGTACTCGGCACGTCCCGGAAGTAGAAATACAGTTCCATGGCGCTTCGAGCACTTCCAGTGTGCAAGGCGAATTCGAATATTATCAGATGTCCTCAACCAAAAGGCTTTACCTAATTCAGGACCTTCTGCGATAGACTTTAAGAGGGGGCCAGCTTGAAAGCGGCATTTTTTAGAATATACCACTTAATCGCATTGCTGTGCCCATATCGCCTTCAATTTGCAATTTACCCGACATAAAAGCCGATGTGGGGTCAAGATCACCGCCCATAATTTCTTGAAATGTTTCAGTGGAAGCTATTAAGGTTACTTCGGTATCCTCATTGCCAGCGCGGACACCATCGCCGTCAACAATAATACTACCTTCATCTTCAATTGAAAATTTCGCAGAACCGTCAAATGCCGAACCGCTAATCTTTTCCTTAAGGGCGTTTACGGCTTGTTCTACTACACTACTCATTTTAATGTCTCCCAAAAGGTTTTCAAGTTGCTATTATAGCACTAGTTATTATCATATTATGGTTTTGATGAAATTAACAATACCTACTCTCTTTTTTGCATTTTTATTTGCGTTAAATGCAGCATCCACCTCCTTCGCTCGACCGTCTCTAGATATATTGTATGACCGGCTTGCAGTCGCTGATGCGAAAATGGCTCAAAAGATTGAACTAGAAATTAAGCGTTTGTGGGAGCTTTCAGGTTCAGAAAGCATAGATTTTATTTACAAAAAAGGCGATGAGGCATTCAAAGCAAAAGACTACGAGGCTGCAGTTGGTCATTACTCTGCGGTGGTGGAGTTTGCGCCAGAATTTCCCTTGGGATGGTATGCACGCTCACGCGCTTATGCAATTCTTGGATATAATGGTCCCGCATTAAGTGACTTGGAGAAAGCATTGGCCTTAGATCCTCAAAATTTTGTGGCCATTATGGGTCTTGGACTGTTGTTTGAAAAACTTGGTCATCGTGATCTGTCGCTTAGAGCCTTTGAACAAGCCCTTGAAATACATCCTAATTTTGAAGCTGTTTTGCAGTTGAAACGCTCTTTGGCGCAGAGTGGAAGTGAAAAGAAAATCTAAATTGTCAGGCAAAAGGGTATGCAACAAAAACGGGTCGCCGGTGTCTTGGGACCGACCAACACAGGCAAAACACATTATGCGATAGAGCGAATGCTGGCACACCGCACGGGTATTATTGGGCTCCCTTTACGTCTGTTGGCCCGAGAAGTATACGACAAGATTGTAAAATTACGTGGTCCATCGCTTGTGGCTCTCGTGACCGGTGAAGAACGTATCGTGCCGCAACGCGTTAAATATTGGGTTTGTACTGTTGAGGCGATGCCTCAAGATATAGGTTCTGATTTTGTTGCAATTGACGAAATTCAGCTTTGTGCCGATCCAGAAAGAGGACATGTTTTTACAGACCGGTTACTAAGCATGAGGGGGCTCTACGAAACACTATTTTTGGGGTCGGATACGATGCGCGGTCCAATTGCTAAGCTCATACCGGAGGCTAACTTTTTCAAACGAGAAAGAATGAGCAAGCTCATTTATTCCGGGACTAAGAAGGTAAGTCGACTGCCGGCGCGAAGCGCGATAGTTGGTTTTTCCGTCGACAGCGTTTATGCGATGGCCGAGCTCATAAAAAGACAAAAGGGGGGGGGCGGCCGTGGTTTTGGGGGCCTTAAGCCCTCGAACCCGAAATGCGCAGGTAGCTCTATATCAAAATAGTGATGTTGATTACCTCGTAGCTACTGATGCAATTGGAATGGGTTTGAACCTGGATGTGAATCATATCGCTTTTTCAGCACTTTCTAAATTTGACGGCCGTAGGATGCGGCCCTTGGCCCCAAATGAACTGGCTCAGATCGCGGGTCGTGCCGGGCGCGGCATGGCTAATGGCAGCTTCGGTGTAACCGGTGAAGTCAAAGAGCTAAACGAGGGCGTAGTTAATGCTATCGTTGAGCATCGCTTTACGCCCATCAAAAAACTTCAGTGGCGTAATTCTGAATTATCTTTTGCAAGCCTAGAAGCTCTCATCGCATCACTCTCTATTGGAGCAGAGCAGGAGGTTTTTGTGAAGGCGCGGGAGGCGGACGACCTCATCGCTCTTAAAAGCCTGGCAGAAAATGCCGAGATATATGCTAAAACGACTGATATTGCGTCTCGGAAATTACTTTGGGATGTTTGTCGGATTCCCGATTTTCGAGCTATCAGCCCCGCGGAACATGCCAATTTGTTGAGCTCAATTTTCAATCATATGCATGAAAATGGAAAGATTCCGGACGCATGGCTTGCCAGGCAAATCAATCTAATCGATAGAATTGATGGTGATATTGACACACTTTCAAAACGTTTGGCTTATATACGTACATGGACCTATGTATCGCAAAGCGCCAATTGGTTAGAAGATGAAAAGTATTGGCGCGAAACAACGCGCAGTGTAGAAGATAGATTGTCGGATGCCCTTCATGAGGCGCTGACACAGCGATTTGTGGACCGGCGCACTTCTTTGCTGATGCGCCGGCTCAAACAGAAGGAGACCCTTTTGGCTGAAGTAAGCGATAACGGTGAAGTGAACATTGAAGGTGAATTTGTTGGTCGACTCGATGGGTTCAGATTTATCCGAGATAGGGGTGCGATGGGTAAAGAAGCCGATATCCTGAAAACTGCCTCAATACAGGCTTTGGTGCCACATCTGACCCTCCGTGCAGATAGGTTTTATAATGCACCTGATACTGAAATTGACTTCACCGAACAGGGCGGTCTTATGTGGGGTGATGAAGCTGTTGGGAAAATAATCCTTGGGGAAAGCTTATTAAAGCCTGGCGTTGCAGTCTTCGCGGATGATACTGTAGGAGTTGATGTTGCGCAGAAAATTGAACGTCGCCTTCAACATTTCATTGATCGCAAAATTGCGACATTATTTGAGCCTCTCTTTGCGATCGAAAAAGACGATGCGCTGAATGGAATTGCCCGTGGGTTGGGCTTTCAATTGGTGCAAGCTATGGGGATCATTCCTCGAAAACAAGTTGTTGAAGACGTGAAAGCTCTTAATCAGGATGCTAGAAGACTTTTGCGAAAACATGGCGTCCGGTTCGGCCAGTTCTCAATCTTCATGCCCGTGCTTTTAAAGCCAGCGCCAACGCGACTAAGAATTATTTTGTGGTCATTGGCCCAAAAGCTCGAAGAATTTCCCTCAAGCCCTCCGCCAGGTCTTGTAACAATACCCGCTGACCCTGAAGCACCGATCGGTTATCATACGATGGCCGGCTACCATAACGCCAGTTCCCGCGCAATTCGTATAGATATGTTGGAACGTCTAGCCGATCTCATCCGTGCTAAGGATACACGTGCCGGGTTCGAAGCAACCGCAGATATGTTGTCAATTACCGGAATGACACTTGAACAATTTTCGGACCTCTTACAGGGACTTGGTTATAGCGCTGAATATGGGGAACGTGCAAAGCTCAGATCCGTAAACCAGGTATCTGATTCTGGTAAACCGGAAAAAGAAACTGGCAACATCGGGTTAATGGCGCAGGCGGGCGAGCTAAAAGAGAATGAAAAAACATGCGATTTTATTGATTGCGCTGTTGTTACTGATTCCAGTGTGACGGAAACCGAGGAGGGGCATGATCTGACTAAGGTCGTTGAGGCAAATAAGGGTGACAGAGAAACTGAGCAGGAGCCCTATTTTATATTTAAATGGTCGCAACGCAGGGATCCAAATAAACCGCAGGGAAAAACTCAAAAACAAAGACCAGATTTACCAAAGCAATCGCAAAGCAAGAGAAATAAACTAAATCGGGATAGACATAAACCTAAAATACACCAGTCTAAATCTAAAAAGAATAAAGAAATCGATCCCGATAATCCATTTGCTGTGGCCTTAATGGGGCTAAAAGTAAAGGATTAACCGGCTTGAAAGAGATAAAGAAACTGCGCGTTGATAAATGGCTTTGGAACGCACGTTTTTTTAAAACTCGGTCTCTCGCAGCTAAAGTAGTTTCAGGTGGACATGTTCGACTGAATTCCCAGAAAATTTTTAAACCCTCGACTTTGTTAAGTCCCGAGGATATTTTGACCTTTTCCCAAAATAATCAAATTCGTGTGGTAAAAGTGTTATTTTTGGGTTGTCGACGTGGTCCAGCGAGCGAAGCCCAGAAACTATATCAAGATTTAAGCCCAAGCACTATGAAAGAGAACCGATTTCCGAAGTATGAGGGCAAAGGTCGGCCATCCAAAAAAAAACAGGAGATCAATCCAAAAATTGAATTTAAAGTCGCACTTGAATGATCCGTGCCGCTAGATTAGCTAGTCTCTAAGGAAACCGATGAGTGCATTGAATGACGTACGTAGTAAAGGACAATTGCATTGGCTGCAAATACACTGATTGCGTAGAAGTATGCCCCGTAGATTGTTTTTATGAGGGAGAAAACATGCTGGTAATTCATCCAGACGAGTGCATCGATTGTGGTGTTTGTGAACCAGAATGTCCTGCTGATGCAATTGTTCCTGATACGGAACCTGATACGGAAAGTTGGGTTGAACTTAATCGCAAATACGCTGAACTATGGCCTGTTATAATAACACAGAAAGACCCGCTTCCTGAAGCAGACGAAAGGGACGGAGAATCTGGGAAGCTTGCAAAGTACTTTTCAGATGAACCTGGCGAGGGCGGTTGAATTAAGTTTTATTACTGAGTCTTGGAACTAGTTAGTTTTAATGTTATGACGTGATTAAGGTATAGTGAAAGACGCCATTTTTGACTAACAGCTTTATCTATTGGCTTTTTCAAATAAAATAAGCTTTGCAGCAGGGCAGAAACTTCGCAAAGTAGTCTGCCTGTGTTAAAGCGTTAAGGGGGCATAAAGAGGTATACAAATGACGAAGTCAAATAATTTGGATTTCCGGCCTGACGAATACGTTGTTTATCCAGCGCATGGCGTTGGACAGATAGTTTCCGTAGAAGAGCAGGAGATTGCTGGCGTAAACCTTGAACTCTTTGTTGTGGCATTCGAAAAGGACAAAATGACTCTGCGGGTACCAACGCATAAGGCAACAGAAATAGGTTTGCGTTCTTTAAGCAGCCCAGAGGTTGTGAGCCGTGCGATGACCACGTTAAAGGGAAAAGCTAAAGTTAAGCGTGCAATGTGGTCAAGACGGGCACAAGAGTATGAACAGAAGATCAACTCCGGCGATCTGATCGCAATTGCCGAAGTCGTGCGGGATTTGCATCGTAGTGATGACCAGCGTGAACAAAGTTATTCTGAGCGTCAACTTTATGAGGCGGCACTTGAGCGCCTAACTCGGGAAGTGGCTGCTGTAGCTGATGGAGATGAATCTGAGGCTGCCAAAAAGGTGGACGCAGTACTGCTCTCGCGTGCGGCCTGACGGTTATAAAGTTATTGGAAAATTAGAATATAATTAGTTGCCGCTTATTACTTCAATAATATTATAGATGCGATTAAAACGCCTGTTTCAGTGAATATTGCAGTTGCGCCAAGGATATCGCCAGTTTGGCCATGAATGGTTCTTTGTGCAACTTTTGCACACGCAAATGCTAACAAGACGGCTATGAAGCAAAGCATGAGGCCTTCTATTTTGAGAGTAAAAAATGCAAAAAGTATTGTCATGCTTAAGGAAATGTAAACACTTGGCCCGGAGGGTCTACCTACACTGTGAGAAAGCCCTTCCTCACGCGCGTGGTTGAGCATTGCCATGATGATAGGTAAAACTGAGCGACTTAAGCACCCAGCGATGATCAGAATTACTAACGCATAGCTATTTGCGAATAGAGCAAAAATCAACTGCCACCTTATTATTGTTGATAAAACAATCGCAAGCACTCCGTAAGCACCTAGAAAGCTATCTTTCATAATTTCAAGCCTACGACTCCTATTCCAACTACCCAAAATACCATCGGCACTATCGGCTAATCCGTCCTCATGCATAGCACCAGTTGCGATAATCCCTGCAGATAGACCAAGGGCTGAGGCGATACTTACTGGTAGACCAAAATATGCAAATGCAAATGTTATAGTCCAGGTACTAAATCCCCAAATAATACCAGCGAAGACATACGCCCAAACCGCTTTATCCATTCGATTATAGGCGTGCGCCGGTACTTTTAGAGGTATTCTTGTCAATAGACTTAGTGCGACAAGTATATCTTCAAAAAGTGTTCTAATCATTTTTATCCATTGTCACTTCTTAATTCTTCAAAGGGCCTTAATGCACTTGTTCTTTAATAAAATTCAACCCATACCTGCCCTCATAGTAAAGCGAATTGGGTGTCTGATGACTAAAGCATTTAACTCTCTGTCTGAATTTAGGTCGATTGTTGAGCAGTTTCCAACGGCTGACGACAAAGCATATCATTTGGCCAGAGAACGAAATGCGCAACTTACTAAACCAGCAGGTTCACTTGGACGCCTTGAAGACATTGCAGTTTGGTATGCAAGCTGGCGAGGGCGAGCACGGCCAACCGTTAATAATCCGCAAGTTGTTATTTTTGCAGGTAACCATGGTGTTACCTCGCAAGGGGTTTCAGTATTTCCAACAGAGGTAACCGCACAAATGGTTATAAATTTTGAAGCTGGTGGAGCGGCTATAAATCAGCTTACGGACTGTTTCGGCGCCAGCCTTGATGTTCATGCACTTCACCTAGAACTGCCAACCTTGGATTTTACCAAGGGTGCCGCGATGAGTGAAGCAGACTGCGTTTCAGCGCTATATTCAGGCTGGAGCAGTGTAGATGAAAAGACTGACTTGCTAGTAGCGGGAGAGATGGGCATTGGCAATACCACCTCAACTGCTGCCATTGCTCTAGCACTCTTTGGTGGTTCAGGTACGGATTGGGCTGGAAAGGGAACTGGCTTGGACGTAGAAGGGGTTGCCTTAAAGGCTCGGATCGTTGAGGCTGGGCTTGCCGCAAACCCATCTGCAGAAGGTAATGGTTTGAAGGCCCTTATGTGTCTTGGAGGGCGAGAGCTTGCGGCCATGGCTGGAGCAATTGCGCGGGCGCGAAGTTTACGGATTCCCGTCATATTGGACGGTTTTATCTGTTGTGCCGCAGCAGCGTGTTTACATGCAACATCCGAAACGGCACTTGATCATTGTGTTGCCGGGCATCAAAGTGCTGAAAGAGCACATCAAAAACTACTGAAAAATATAAATAAAGATCCGCTGCTGTCTTTAGGGTTGAGACTTGGTGAGGGCTCTGGTGCTGCGCTGGCCATTTCCGTTGTCAAAGCTGCCGTAGCATGTCACTCATTTATGGCAACCTTTGCGGATGCAGGTGTCTCACAAGGCTAGTCCTCAGCCGGGTAGTTCTAACGTAATGTTTAGACCACTCTTAATATAGCGCAGCTCGCTATTTCCTATAGCGGCAACTTTGCCACCATCCAATCGATCACCGACTACAACCATACGTTGTTTACCATTACTCAGCAGTATTAGCGCTTTTCGTTGACCACCAAAATAATACACACCGAGCAGGTTAATCTTGCGCAGGTTTAGCCCTTTTTTAACTGTAGCGTTTTGACCCACAAGCGTTGAATTTGTTTTAACTTTTGCACGTCCATCGACAGATGCTTCATCGCCTTCTTGCTCGGGAAGAGTGGTTGGTGTGGCCAAAGCCACAGCGACCTGTTTAATAGGCTTAACATTCTTTGGCCGGACCTTTGGTCGTAAAGATTGGGCAACAGCACCCGTTGGGGTTTTAATAGGTTCAACTTCAGATGGACGAGGCTTTGGCCGTAAAACATCTTTTTCGTTTTCTATTCGTGGCTTAGGCCGAGCTATAATCCAATTTTTATTAGAAGGTCCTTCAACTTCTTTTTGGTCGTCAACCGCACGAGAAACTTCTATTTCCGGTGATAATGGGATGTTTATAGATAGAGGCTTTAGGGGCGCAACTGGTGTCAGTTTGTTCTCCAGTCTGTTTACACTTGAGTTACGTAAGTTTGACGGCGAAAGTGATGCAAACTCAGTGCTAATTCCTAATTCATCGAACAGGTTTCTTACAGGGCTATTAGTTAACGGGCTATTTATCGCTAAGGAGGAAATATTTGATTCAGTAGCTTTAATTTCTGACATGGAAGAGTTTGCAATTTTTTGCCACTCAATCTTTGGCTGTAGCACTGACTTTTGTTGAGGCCTTGAAAAGCTATCAAATGATCGTGAATTCAACCCAAACTGTTCATTCTTAAGTTTGCTAAAAAGGTTGCCTGATTGTGAAAATAGATTGCCGCGGTCTAACGATAAATGCTTAGATTGAAGTTTTTTATTTGAAAAAATATCATAAAAGTCTTTATCAAAATTACTTGGTGTGATTTTGGATGGTGACCTCAAGTTTTGCGAAGCCAACGAAAGGCTTTCCGGTATGTGGTCAGTGTCAATACCTGGAGTTGATAGCGCTATCTCTTCAAGTACGTTTTTCTTGGTCTCAGTATACCGTGATGAGAAATTTTCAAAATTGAGCGCGACTTCGAAATTTTTAACATTTTCTAGAGCAGCAAAATAACGTTTGTTGATCTCTGTATCAATAACTACCAGATTTGAATTTCGTGTTAGCGTTGGCGCTCTAAAAAATGGTAACTTTGGACTTAGTGACCAAAATGCTCTCTTAGCATTAACACGCTTCAGCCGGTCCTCAAGAAATGAAAATGGTTTCGGCGACTTAGGCTGAAAAATTAAATCTGGCGTCATTGAGATTTCGAGATTATCGAAGCCGCCCGAATGATAAGTTGGGATAATCACACTCTGAATCGGTTCACTAGCTTGGACGTCAACCGCTATTTTCTCCCGCCAGCCCGATTTGGGTTCAAGTGCGCTGCGCAAATCTGCATGAGGTCTGTTTGAAAGTTTTTGTATTTGGACGAGTGTTGCTATTTTTTCACTATGGGCCTTCGTCTTATAAAATGGTAAGCTCATCGGAACTGGGTCATTATAAAAAAGTGGTTCCTGATTTTTTATTGGATTTGCAAAGGAAGCTACGACATCTGGCCTAGTCTCTACGCCCATCCACTTTTCCGTCAAAATTGAAAAGAAAGGCCGATTAAAGTACAAACCTATGCCACTGAATAAAGTCCCAAGAATCAAAATAAATGCAATGATATTTAGGTGACCTTTCGACCTTTGAAACAATGCTTTTTCTTTTTGAAAAAAACTTATTAAGCCTCTGTAAAAAGTACTTTTTTCACTATATTTTGTATCGAAACTAGACGAAAGATGTGCCAAAGAAGGATCAAGTGGAGCAATCAGTGTAGTTTTACTTTCGTCAGTTATTGTGTGTCCTCCGATCGGTGCTAGATTAAAATGACGTATTGTTTGAAATTGAATTGTCTCACCACGGACTTTTTCTGAGAACTCCTTGTTTTCTTTGCGTGTAAAAGAGTCGGTATGGGCAATCCTTTCAAATTTTGTTTGGCTGTCCGGTGGGAGCGCGGTGACAATTTTAACTGGTTCGGTGTCGCATTGCATGACGGGCTGTGATCCATCGGCCAGTCCAAAAAAGACTTCACCTATAAATTGATCTTCTTTGGCGACTGCTACATTTCCCAACGGCCTGAAGGAGTGCTGCAATGCAAACTGTTCTGCTTCAATCAGTGTTTGCCGTGCAACTGCCGCAACAAATATTTCTGTTCGATTTGTTACCCAGTCGAATGCAATTTCATCCAAGTCATATGGTGTTTCATTTTCCAGACTCAACATAATAGTTTGCTCAATATCGTTGGGCAAAGCGTTATTTGGTCTTGAAATTGAATAGTATTTGATCTGATCATTCGGAATAATCAGTTTGACCGCGTCTGAGTTAGGTGCCTGATCTAGAACGTCTCTCCGCAAAATTTCCAAATGCAGGTCAAAATCATCATCAGCCAAATTCACGTGGCCTAGAACGATCCAACCGAAGCTGGTGCGCTTTAGAAGGCTCAATCCTTCAAAAGAAAGAGAAAGTGCAAAATCTGGTTTCATTTCTTTTGGCGTTTCATGACTTTAATTTCGTCCGCTTTTTAAGCTTTTCTGTTCGTATTTTACAACATCTTGTGTTCTTCTCAAAGCGAAACGCCGCCAACTTTCAATTTTCACTCTCTCCGCTAAGCCTTTCTGCGTTATTAAAACATCTGACTGTCAATGAAATTATTTTAGATATCACCATTTAGTTTCGCGTAATACTTAGCGAGCTGATAGCCCTTAGGATTTAATACGTCTACTATTGGTTTGCTTTTGTGTGTGTTGGTATACTTCGCTAAGAAGGAGAAAAAGTGGGTTTGTAAAATATTCCAAGGTAACGACGATAATTAGAATTATTATGAATATCACCTTTAATATAATACTTTTTTGCGCCTTGTTTGTTAGGACTAGTAAAGTTTCGATGTAGATCGTGTTAACTGTAGTTACGAACGCTTTGACCAGAAAAATTTAAACAACGCAATAAGCCGCCTCATTTCCCATTAATTGCACTTGCTTTGGTTAACGCTTGATCCAGGTCGGCAATTATATCATCGGCATCTTCGATGCCAATGGAGATGCGAACCACTTCTGGAGAGGAGCCAGCTGCTTTTTGTTGCTTTTGGTCCAATTGGCGATGCGTGGTTGATGCTGGATGGATGACAAGGGATCGCGTGTCTCCGAGATTTGCAACATGGCTGAAAATCTCAAGGCTTTCTACGAACTTTACACAAGCCTTATAACCACCTTTAAGCCCAATTGTGAAAAGGCCTCCGGCACCAATTGGACATATTCGTTTTGATCTTTTGTAGTAGGGTGAACTTGGTAAACCAGCGTATGTAACTTGTTCGACTGCCTTGTGTTTCTCAAGCCATGAAGTAACTAACTGGGCATTTTCCACATGACGTTGCATCCTAAGCGATAGGGTTTCAATTCCCATCAAAGTGTAATGTGCTGCCTGTGGATTCATACTCATTCCTAAATCGCGAAGACCAACCGCGATCCCATGAAATGTAAAAGCAAGCTCACCAAAGGTCTGATGAAACGTTAGACCATGGTATGCCGCTTCCGGCGCCGATAGAGCTGGAAATTTATCCGTTTGGGACCAATTGAATTTACCGCTGTCCACCACGCAACCTCCTGTAACAGTACCATTACCGGTCAGATACTTGGTCGTTGAATGCACAACTAAAGTTGCGCCATGTTCGATTGGACGGCAAAGGTATGGAGTTGCAGAGGTATTGTCCACAATCAAAGGAATG